>RDYJ01000165.1 GCA_004293145.1 Nostocales cyanobacterium
CCTACCGAGATGATTGCCCCTAAACCCATAATACAAGCCATTTTACCCGATTTTGTGGTGGTCGTTGAGTCAGAGCCTTATCAACTGCATTCCTAGTCAGAGACTAGGAACGAGAGCAGTGTTTTATATAAAATGCTTGACAATATTTTCCTCGTTCCCAGACTCTGGCTGGGAATTCCTAAAATATTTTACAAAAAATATACTTTTATATTCTAACCATGATATTATAATGTAAGTATGTCGAACAAAAAGGGCAGAATGCTTATCAGAGCAATCTACCCATGGTCAAATTAAGTTTGATACAGCAAACAACATAATATAGATGTTTTTTGCACAAACATCACATCGTTGTAGAACTGTATCTTTTGAATTTACTTCTGTTTAATGATGGTAACAACAGATTCCACTCGTTGGAAAGTAGAATCTGTGTATTTGGCAGTAGTAGCTAGATTAAATGTGATATAGCTGACTAAAACCAAATCTACCAAGATGAAAGCATGGTGTTTTATCACTTCAGTTTTCCTCAACGGTAAAGTATACATAAGCAATAACTACGACCGGCGCCTAGATAGTTATCAAGGCGCAGCTTTGCTGTATATATGTATTTCCTCAGTATAGCACTCTTTATAAGGATTTAAAAAAAAATTTCGTTTTTTTACACCAGTGAACGAAACATATATCTATGACTACCTATGTAATAAACCTAGCACCAATTATTCACCTTACAGACGAGCAATTTTACCAACTCTGTGTTGATAATAAAGACTTAAATCTTGAACTAACCGTAACAGGACAATTAATAATTCTTCCAGGTTCAGGAGGAGAAAAAGGTATTCAAGAAGCAAACTTAAATGCTAGTGTAGGTAACTGGAATCACCAAACAAAACTAGGAATAGTATTTAGTTCCTCAACAATATTCCGACTTCCCAATGGTGCAAAACGTTCACCTGATGTTGGTTGGACAAAATTAGAACGCTGGGAAGCACTGAAAGAAGAAGAAAGAGAAAAATTTCCACCCCTTACACCAGATTTTATTATTGAATTGAGATCAAAAAGTGACAGATTGAAAACCCTGCAAGAAAAAATGCACCGAATATATAGATAATGGTTTGCGTTTAGGTTGGTTAATTAACCCCCAAGACAAACAAACAGAAATTTACCGACCTGGAAAACCTGTAGAAATTGTCCAAGTTCCCGCGCTACTTTCTGGAGAAGACGTTTTACCAGGATTTGAATTACAGCTTTAAAATTAAATTAAAAAGTAAACAACCAAAAAGCAACCCACCCCGTTACCGGAATGGGTTGCTTTTATTTAACGCAAATTAGCGATTTGGTAAAAACTTAGTAACCGCCGCGACCGCCGCCACCGCCGTAACCACCGCGACCACCGCCGCCGCCACCGCCGTAACCACCGCGACCACCGCCGCCGCCACCACGGTCTTCTTTAGGCTTCGCCTTATTAACCTTCAAATCACGACCCATCCATTCAGCACCGTCAAGTGCTTCAATAGCCGCTGTTTCTTCTGCTTCTGTACCCATTTCCACGAAAGCAAAGCCGCGTACACGGCCTGTTTCACGGTCAGTGGGGATCTGAACTCGTTTCACAGAACCATATTCTGCAAAAACTTGAGTCAAAGCATCCTGTGTAACTTCGTAAGAAAGATTGCCTACGTAAACTGACATATTATGTCTCCAAAATCACGGGGTTGTAGAGATTTAGATTTCGGAGAGCAGTCTGTAAATACCACAAGTAAAAAGCCTGTCAATACTAACAACAAAACACTAATCGCCGAATTAATTCTCTCCCTCATCATTACACATAAATAAGATTTTTGGGGCAGGACTTGGCAAAATTTTTAGGAAATTTCTCAAAAATCTTGTCAGCCATTGAGAACTTGGTATTAATTAGTGCTTTAAGCTGATATTTGAAGGCTACTTGCTATCTGAAATGATTAAAATTACAGAGTCATGCAATTTTTGATTGACCCCACGGATAAATCCGGGGGCTTAAACCATCAAGGAACCATTGGTTAATGAAAAAATTAGGACCCTATCCGCTTTTCCAGGTATTGACCAATCATCAACTGCTCACCGGCACGGGAAATAATGGTTTGACGGGTGCGGTATTTATCACCAATGAGTTTAATTTCTTCTTCAAATACTGAATTATTGTATTCAGTTCGCAAACTCAGGGCTTGCGGATGGGGAAAACTATATAAAGCTGTAACTGGTTTAGTGGTGGCAAAACCGCGATCGCGGTAGAGAATATTTCCCCAAGCCCCAAACACCGTCACCCCAGTAGCTTCTTTTCTGGCTGTATGTAAATCTGTGCTTTCCCAAGTGACCTTAGCACCACAAGTCAAACTTCCTAAATCCTGCAAATCATGCAACTGAGCCAATTTTTGCAATTCATCATCCCCTTGTCGCAAAAACCAGATGGTAATCATACTTACCATTTCTTTAGTTTCTCCTTGAGGTAGGGAGTAATAGCGTCTTTCAGAACGCCACTGGCCTACTGATGCTTGGAAAAATTCGGCGATCTTTTCTTCATCAGCAGTTTGGACAATTTTGAGCAGTGATGTCACTTGTTACCTTCCTCACCTAACAGTCAATATATTGATCTGGTGGATGTACCTGCTGTATTCCATCTCTGACCACAGCCCGGCAAATAATCTGCTTTATTCCATAGTGGATATAAAAGCAAGATTTGTTTAATATTCTTAATATATACACAAAAACCTAAAAAACACCAGATCCCAGTTTCTGAGCCAAGGTTCAGTACCAGCAAAACTCTCAGCACCCAAATCATGACTAATTACCTATTAACTATTGCTGGCATAATCTTTATACTAACTTTATAATTTTGGGGATTGTCAAAAATTATGTACATCCAGATCCACAAGATATAGTGAGATTCTGTCAGTTTGATTTAGTAAAAAAAGTAATTTGGAATACATAAATAAAAAGCTTAATTTTGAGTGCTATTTTTTGTGATTCCTACCTATTCCAAATTAATGGCTAATCAACGGCTTTTGAAGTGAAAAGACCGCCCAATTGGAGAAAAATTCATGGTTTTGGACATAAATCAGTCACAAAAACAGGTGAAAAATCGAACTCCTATAGTTGCCAGCCCAGTCATGAAGAATCATAGTTTATTAATGTTTTGTATGCTGCTACTAGCATTACTAACAGCAAGCTGTGGTTCATTACCAAAAGAATCAGCCGAAGCCCAATCAAGACGGACAAGAGGTGGAGAAAGAGGTAGTAAAGAAACATCTGTAGATGTAGCGATCGCCCGGACTAACTTATTACGTCCCCCTGCAGATTATATTGGTAACACCACCCCATTTCGGACAGTATCAGTGCGATCGCAAGTAGAAGGGCGACTGATCGCCTTAAATCTAGATGTGGGAGATACAGTTAAACGGGGACAAATTATCAGCCAGCTAGATGATGTTTTGTTGATGACCACAGCACAGCAAACAGAAGCCGAACTAGCAACCAGCCAATCAGAAGTTGCTAGGGCTATGACACAAGTAAGTAATGCTCAAGCGGAAGTCGAAAAAGCCAAGCTGGAAGTCATCCAAGCCAAAGCAGACTCCCAAAGACAGCAACAATTATTTAAAGAAGGAGCAATTTCCGCACAAACCGCCCAACAAGCGCGAACCAAAGCCCAAACCGCCCAACAATCACTAAAAGCCACTATTGAACGGGTGAGGACTGAAAAACAAGCAGTCGCCGCCGCCCAAGGTAGAGTATTTGCCCAGCAAGCAATAGTTAAAGCTGCCAAAGAACGCCGTTCCTACTCCCGCTTAATCTCTCCCATCACAGGTGTAGTCACAGAAAAAGTGACAGAACCAGGTAATCTTCTGCAACCAGGAAGCGAAGTCTTAAAAATTGCCGATTTGAGTCGGATTAAAGTTGTAGTTCAAGTTTCTGAATTAGAACTAGGGAAAATACAGGTAGGACAATCTGTGCAAGTGCGTTTAGATGCCTTCCCCGATCAAACCATCATTGGTAGAGTAGCCCGCATTTCTCCAACTGCTGATCCTACAGCCCGTTTAGTACCCATAGAAGTAGTTATTCCCAACAGTGGCGGTAAAATTGGTAGTGGATTACTAGCACGAGTAAATTTTACTACCCAGACACCACAGCGAGTCGTGGTATCAGAAACAGCAATTAATAAAAACGATCAACAAACACAATCAGAAAACAGCATAGGTACACTATTTATTGTCCAAGAAACTGATGGGAAAGCCAAAGTAAAAGCACAATCTGTAACTTTGGGAAAAAAAGCTGATAGTAAAGTGGAAATTCTTTCTGGATTACAACCAGGAGAACGTTATGTTGTTCGCAGTAGTAAGCCTTTAAAAGACGGTGTAGTTGTTAAGTTATCAATTTTGTCAGAGAAAGATTTGAATCAACCGCAAAGGAAACAAAATAAAAATCTTTAAGTATTTTTTGCTAAAAATAATTGCTCAGATGTAGTTTTAATTCTGAATTGGTCAAGATGCAAACAACAAATAACAACGGCTTTAGTATCAGCGCCATTTCTATTCGTCAGCATATCGGTACTCTCATGCTGACTTTGGCTGTAATTGTCATGGGCGTATTTTTCATTATTCGTTTACCTGTGGATTTACTTCCATCTATTACTTATCCCCGGATTGGTGTAAGAATAGAAGCACCGGGAATTTCTCCAGAAGTAGCAGTTGATGAAGTCACTAAACCACTGGAAGAAGCTTTTTCAGCGACAGAAGGTGTAATTCAAGTTTTTTCCCAGACCCGTGAAGGTCAGGTAAGTTTAGATTTATATTTTCAACCAGGAGGAAATATTGACCAAGCTCTGAATGATGCTACGGCTACCTTTAACCGAGCCAGAAATAGATTACCAGATACTATACAAGAACCACGTTTATTTAAAGTAGATCCTTCCCAATTACCTGTTTATGAATTTGCACTCACTTCACCTATTCTTAAAAGTGTTGATTTACGAGTTTTTGCTAAAGAAGAATTAGCTCGTGAACTGGGTGTAGTACCAGGTGTAGCGGTAGTAGATGTCTCAGGCGGAGTCCAGGAAGAAGTTAGAGTCAATATTGATTTAGAGCGTCTTCAAGCTATTGGTGTTGGTTTGACTGATGTGTTAAACGAACTCCAAAATCGTAACCAAGATATCTCTGGAGGCAGGATTTTAGGACCTAATTCCGAACCTTTAATCCGCACTGTGGGACGCTTTAAAAATGCTGAAGAAATTAATAATCTTTCCTTTGAAGTATCCACACCTAATTCTCATCTCAAAAATCGTGTTTATTTGCGTGACTTCGCCGAAGTTATCGACGGTTCAGAAAAACAAAGAGTGTACGTCTTACTAGATGGACAAGAAGCGGTAAAAGTCAGCATTCAAAAACAAGCAGATGCTAATACCGTCAACGTTGTTGATGGAGTCAAAAAAAGATTACAAGAATTGAAAGAAGCTGGTGTTATTCCTCCCGAAGCAAGTTTCACAGCTACTTTAGATGAATCAATATTTATCCGTAATTCTCTAGCTAATGTTACTTCTTCAGGGTTAATTGGTTCGGGTTTAGCAGCAATAGCCGTTCTCCTATTTTTAGGTTCTCTACGGCAAACATTCATTATTGTCTTAGCCATTCCCTTAGCAACTTTAGCGGCAATAATTATGATGGGAATATTTGGCTTATCCCTGAATATTTTTAGTTTAGGTGGTTTAGCCTTGGGTGTGGGAATTGTGGTTGATAATTCCATTGTTATGTTAGAAAATATTGCCGAGGGAATTAATCAATCAAAATTACAAAATCAAACATCAAAATTATCACCCGCGTTAATTATTCAACAAGCTGCACAAAGTAGTCGAGAAGTTGAATCAGCCTTACTTGCTTCTACCAGTACAAACTTAGTAGCAGTATTACCATTTTTGTTGATTGGCGGTTTTATCTCATTACTATTTAATGAGTTAATTCTCACCATCAGCTTTTCGGTAGCAGCTTCAATATTAATTGCTGTCACCATCGTCCCCATGTTGACATCGAGGTTATTAGCTTTACCAGTTTCTATTTCCCTGAGTAATTTGTGGTTCTTGCGGGAATTTAATCTTCGTTTTGAAGCAGCTACGAGATTATATGGCAGTTTCTTAACAGGAATATTACGTTGGCGGTTGTTAACAATAGCGATGACTATCATCTTATTAGGTGGTGGTAGTTATTGGATGACACCTCAACTTCCCCAAGAAATTCTCCCCCCCATCAACACCGGACAAGTTAGTTTAATCGCCCAATTTCCCCCGGCTACACCTCTAGAAACCAACCAAAAAGTCATGAAGGCTGTAGATGACATTCTCCGTCAGCAGCCAGAAACCGAATATGTCTTCTCTACAGTTGGTGGTTCTCTCTTTGGTGCCAATAGTACCGCCAACCCCCTGCGGAGTTCCAGCACCATTACTCTGAAACCAAACTCAGATATAGAGAATTATATTGAGCGTGTCACCAAAGAATTTGGCCAGCTTAATTTAGTAGATATTCGTTTGCGTCTCTCCCCTGGTCGAGTCAGGGGTTTAATTCTCAGCAACTCTCCCGTTCGCGGTGCTGACGTTGATTTAATTCTGCAAGGAAATAACTCGGAAACCTTAGAAAAAGCAGGTCGTGAATTATTAGCAACCTTAGAAGAGAAAGTCACCTCAGTTAGATTTCGTCCTGACGCAGACGCACGACAGCCAGAAATTCAGATTTTACCCGACTGGGAACGAGTGGCAAATGTGGGTTTAAATACCAAAGATATTGGCGAAACAATTCAGACGGCAATTACAGGTAGCATACCCACCCAACTGCAACGTAATAACCGTTTGGTCGATGTGCGAGTTGAGTTAGATAAAGATTTGGTAAAAACAGTTTCCCAGTTAGAAAGATTACCTTTATTTGTAGATAACAATTACCAAATTCGTCTGAGTGATGTAGCGACAATTGCCCAAGGTCAAGCGCCAGGAGAAATTCAGCGTATTAATCAGCGTCAAGTCTTCTTAATTGCTGGTAATTTGGCAGAAGGTGCAAGTCTAAGTCAAGCTTTAAATCAAGTTAATGAAGTCATTGAAAGTGCAAATTTTCCTCAAGGTGTGAGTCTTTTACCTAGTGCAACAGCAGAATCAAATCAACAACTACAAAACTCCTTGCAACTTTTAGGAGGGTTAGCAATTTTTTTAGTCTTTGTGGTGATGGCTGTACAATACAATTCTCTTGTTGATCCTTTGGTAATTCTGTTTACCATTCCTCTGGCTTTAGCTGGTGGTATTTTTGGGCTTTATATGACTGAAACTGCCATTGGTGCAACAGTAATTGTGGGTGCAGTTTTGTTAGTAGGTATTGTGGTTAACAACGCCATTATTATGGTCGAATTAGCTAATCAAATTCGAGAACGAGAAAAAATTGACCGCCGCACCGCAATTTTAAAAGCAGCACCTCAACGTTTACGCCCCATTTTAATGACAAC
>RDYJ01000166.1 GCA_004293145.1 Nostocales cyanobacterium
CCACCAACAGAAGTGTATTTAATAGCATTAGTCACCAAATTTAACAACATTCGATAAATTTGACTTTCATTTCCTTGAATATAAAAACAAGCTTGATCAGGAATATGACTAGATAATAAAACTTCGGCATTCATAGACAAAGATAATAATTCTTCTTCCACATCTGCCACTAAATCATTTAAACAAATTTGTTGGATTTTTCCTGACTGTAAACCACTTTCCAACCTAGATAATAATAACAAATCTTGGGTTAAAGTGACCAATCTTTTAATTTGTCTTTCTAGTGCTTGTTGAGTTTCTTTTTGAATAGCATTAGTTTCAACAATTGTTTGTAAAGATGTAATAGGAGTTTTTAATTCATGAGCAGCATCAGCCGTAAATTGTTCTAATTGCTGATATGATTTTTTAATAGGGAGCATAGCTAAACCAGCTAACCACCAACCCCCACCACCAATAATAATCATAGCAGTAGGAATACCCAATAATAACAACAAATGTAGACTATTCATATAATCATTTAATCGTTGTATGGATCTGCCAACTTGTAAATATCCCCACAATTGATTATTATTAATGTTTAAAGGCATTAAATGTAAATGATATAATTCACCCTTACGATTTGTGATATCATAAGAATGATGGAGGTGAATATTAGCTGGAAATTCATCAGCATAATTACCAATAGCAGCAATAGCTTCACCTTGGGAATTTAATAACCTAACATAATGACCTTGTGATAATAAACTCATCACTGCTGATTCAGATTTTATTTTTACACAAGATTGTTTTTTAAAACAAATTTCTGGAAAGGATTTTCTAATATTAAGAGGTAAAATTCCTGGAGTTTTTAACTGAGTTTTTAGTCTATCTTCAAATACCTTTCCTAAAACTTTTAATTCTCGATCAATAGTGCGAGTAAAAGCTTTTACCATGACAAAATGAGCGATATAACCACATATTAATAAAGTTGCACCCATAACACCAGCATAGGTAATAGCTAACTTTAACCGAGAATTATTAAATAGAGAATTATTATTCATGAGAATTGAGATTTTATAACTGTAAAAATCTAATAAAAATGTAGGTTGGGTTAAGCGATAGCGCAACCCAACGAAGTTTTATAATAACCACAAAATTTTATAATATTGGGTTTTCTCAACCCAACCTAGAACTGTTAGATAGTTAATTTAAACAGAAAAACGATAACCAAAACCCCGGATAGTTTCAATTGCTGTAGGAAAACCGCATTCTAATAATTTGCGTCGTAATAATCTTATTTGTGCAGCAACAACATTACTCACAGTATCACTTTCAAAATCCCAAAGTCGAGCGCGAATTTGATCATGAGTTAATATTTGTTGGGGATGCTTCATAAAATATTCTAGCAGTTGAAATTCTTTAGCTGTGAGGATAATTTGTAGATGATTTTTATTATCTAAATTCACCACCGAAAAATTACCATAATCTAAAATTAAAGAACCTACTTGTAATTGTGGTGGTTGAAAATTCGGACTTCTTCTTTGTAATGCTCTGACTCGTGCTAATAATTCTTCCATTCCAAAAGGTTTAACAAGATAATCATCTGCACCTGCATCTAAACCAGTTACCCGATCATTCATGCTATCTCTAGCTGTTAATAGCATCACTGGTAATTGATTTTTTTCTAATCTTAATCTTTTACACAATTCCAATCCTGATAACTTGGGTAACATCCAATCTAAAATCGCAATTTCATATCTTGGCGGTACTGTATTTAGATAATCCCAAGCACTCTGTCCATCTTCAAACCAATCTACTATATAATCACGACATATTAAAGCATTATGAATACTAATTCCTAAATCATGTTCATCTTCAACTAATAACAAACGCATAATTAAACATTAACAATTTCAGATATAGTAACCGATTTTCAAGGCTGTCACCTACGATATTTCTCTCAATAGGTTAATAGGTTCTAGATGATTCTTGCTTCTTTCTTCTCTCTAACTCCTGACTCCTATTCGATATTTAATTATAAATTACGAATTACCAAGCTATGGTAAATATTTCTGCACCACAGTCCAACCAGTGAGAGATACCCAAGCAAAACCTGCAAACAGTACAATATTCAAACTAATGTGTAAAGGTCTAGCCCAAGGTTTTCCCAGACTAATTTGAGTGGCGCTGAAAGCGGATACTAAAACCAAAGCTACGACGATTAAACCAGCAATTAGATGTGAAGAATGTCCTAAAGATCCAAAATGTCCTAAAGTGCCAACAATGCCAATAGCTAGAAGTAGCAGCACTAAACTGATCATAGCAATGCCGAATTTATAATGGAGCGATCGCACTCCGTTATTAACTTGTGGTAACACTACACCTATAGGCGATCGCCCTGTAGTTCTCACCTGAAACAGCCAAACACCAGTGAGTGCTAACAACACATAAGCCAGGATTGAAAACCCCATAGACCATGCGGCTATTTTCCATAACCATAAAAAAGAAGGTAGATGCATAGTACCAATGAAAAATTAAAAATTAAAAATTAAAAAACTCTGCCATTTCCATCACTAATCTTACCGCTAAAAAGAGAATATCACTGATTGATTTCGTCCCTGTTTTTTGGCACAGTAGAGAGAGGGCTTGATCGGCTTGTGAAATCATGGTAGCTGCTGATAAGTCAGAAGTAGGTCTCATAGTGGAGATACCAAGACTAATAGTAACAGTACTGCTAACTTTGCAGATCAATGAGGTACAGAATCAAAATTGAAACCTATACACATTCGCCAGTAGAGACGTTTCGCCTTCCACGTCTCTACTGACTCCTGTACAGACGTTCCGGCGGAACGTCTGACTCCTGTATTCTGCTGTATTTTCCTGCTAAAAGTTGTTGGATGGTTCTTACCAATTGTTTCATTCTGACTGGTTTGGCTATATATTCATTAGCACCTGCATCTAGACATTTTTCCTGATTTTCTGACATAGTTGGTGCAGTCAGCGCCACAATTGGAACTTGGTTTAATTGGGGATTAGTGCGTAATTTTTGGATCGCTTCTAGTCCATCCATATCTGGCATTTCAATATCCATGAGAATCAAATCTGGAGTTTGGGCGTTGCTTAGAGCGATCGCGTCTTGTCCATTTGTTGCCATGATCATCCGATATCCGCGAGCAGTAAGATATTCAGAGAATGTATCAAGATTGGCTAGATTATCTTCTGCTAATAAAATAACTGGTTGTGGGGCAGGAATATGAGTAGGACTATTACTAACAACCGCTACTAATTCTGGTTGATTTGGTTGAGCCTGAATTAAGCTAGTCGAAATATGAAAAGGTAAATTAACTGTAAATTTACTACCTTTTCCAACTATACTTTCAACCGCAACCGTGCCTTGATGCAATTCCACAATGCGTTTTACCAATGCCAATCCTAAGCCTGTACCTTCATATTGTCGATTCAGCTTGCCATCAATCTGCACAAAAGATTCAAATAATTTAGGAATATCTTCTGATGCAATACCTATACCTGTATCAGTAATACTGAATTGAATCAAATTTTGAATGGGATATAGTTCAACCTGAAAATTTATCCTTCCTCCCTCTGGGGTGAACTTAACTGCATTGTTCAACAGGTTGATGAATACTTGGCACATACGCGGTTCATCTACCTCAATTGCATCGATGTGAGGAGGTATATAAATTGTGAGTTGGATGTTTTTATGATGGGCAATTTGTTCAACAAAGCTCAAACTGGAATTACACAGATTTTCCACCGATGTCGATGCCATCTGCAACTCCAGTTTACCAGATTCAATTTTAGCGAAGTCGAGAATATCGTTAATTAATTTAAGTAAGTTTCTACCACTGCGATCAATCAGGGATATCGCTGTATGCTGTTTCTCAGTTAGCACACCAAAGAGTCTATCTAGAAAGGCTTCAGACATTCCTAAAATACTATTTAGGGGGGTTCGCAGTTCATGACTCATATTGGACAGAAACTCGTTTTTGAGCCTGGTAGCGCGAGCAAGTTCGATATTAGAAATAAAGAGTTGCTTATTGGTTTCTGTTAGTTTGGCTTCTGTGAGTCGTCGTTCTGTTAATTCTGTCTGCACTTGCTCAAATAAATATGCCTGTTGAATAGCGATCGCTAATTGGTTGGCAATTTGCTGAATAAAATCAATCTCCGATTCTTGCCAATGACGTGGAGCAGAACATTGATGGATACATAATAACCCCCACAAATCTCCGCCATTGAGCAAAGGTACAATTAAATTAGCCCGAATCTGAAATTGTGCCAAAATAGCTCTATGACATTCTGCCATCCCCGCATCATTGATATCATCAACAGCTTGAATTTTGCCTTGATGATAGTAAACGGCGTATTGTTGCCCAAAACAATGGTCATGAACTTTACGCGCCATTACAGAGTCAAATCCGGCAACTACTGATTCAGCAACAAACTCACCATCATTAAAATTAGAGTCGGCATAGAATTTAAAGATACCAACGCGATCAGCATGAATAAATTGGCGGATTTCCTGGGAAGCCGTATCAAAAATAGTCTTTAGATCAAGATATTGACGAATCCGTTGGGTAATTTCTCGCAGTAATATAGCCTTGTCGTACTGTTGCCTCAAAGCTATTTCCGCTTCTTTTTGAGCGCGGATAGCTACCTCTGCTGCTTTCTTGGCCTTGAGAATTTCATCTTCATACTGGATACGCTGACGAATGGGAATGAAAATGCAATCATTGACAAAGTTTCCTTCCTCTTGCCGACGCACCCCATTGATCAGCATGGGTATATTACTTCCCTGCTTCGATTTCAAGGAAAAGTATATCTCCTCAGCCTTACCATGTAGTTTCAGAAGTGGGAAGAAATGGGATTGATAGAAAATCCGACTGGCAACTGGTAGAATTGATTCAATTTTTCGTTCCTGTACTTCATCAAGTTTATATCCGAGTGATTGCAGTAAAGTAGCATTGATTCTGACAATCGTACCATCGTCAATAAACGAGAGGAAACCACAGGGTGCCGTGTTGAGTAACTCGTCTATCTGGTAGCTCATGTTGGCAATGCCACTCAGTTAATATCCAAAGCTGTCAGATACTCCTTAATCAGATCAATAGTTTCTCCTGGATGGCTCATATGTGGGCAATGTCCAGTAGCCTTCATTAGTTTTAGTGTACTCCCAGACAAATGGCGGTGTAAATAATATCCCACTTCCGTGGGTGCGATCGCATCCTCTGCACATTGTAAAATCAGTGAAGGTAATGTCACCTTGGGTAAATCACTCCGGTTGTCCGAGTAAAAAGTTGCCTTAGCGAATATACTGGCACTTACAGGATCGGTGGAACAGAAACTGGCTTCAAGCTCTTGAGTTAGTTGTGGTTGATCTTCATTTTTCATAACCACAGGAGCCAGAAAACTCGCCCAACCAATATAATTTTTATCCATAATATCCAGTAGTTCCTCAATGTCTTGACGCTCAAACCCTCCCACATAATCAGGTGGATAGTTAATATAACAGGGTGAAGGACTGACAAGAATGAGGTGCTTAAAAAGATCAGGAGCTTGGATAGAGGAGAGGATACCAATCATACAGCTAACAGAATGCCCGATAAAAATCACGTCCGTCAACTCTAATGCTGTGCAAATATCGAGAATATCCTGGGCATAACCATCAAGATTGCTGTAGCGTTCAGGACTATAGGCACTGAGGTCAGACTTCCCAGTTCCTACATAGTCAAATAAAATAATTTTATAGTCGTTCTCAAAGGGTGATGTAATGAATCGCCACATATTTTGATCACATCCAAACCCATGAGCAAACAGCAGGGGCTGTGTACCTTGTCCGAAAACTTTGACGTTGTTACGGAGGAGAATGTTTTGAGCCATTGTCAACTGAAAATTAAGTTAATTATACGGAGAAGATCACTGACTGATTTCGTCCCTGTTGTTTGGCGTGGTAGAGAGCTTGATCCGCTTCCTCAATCAGGGTAGTAGATGATAATTCAGAAGTTGGAATCATGGAGGTGATCCCAAGACTAATAGTGACTGTATCGTTTATCTCAGAGGCTTGGTGAGGAATAGCTAAATCTTTAATTGCTGTATGAATCCGTTGCGCGATTACCAATGCCCCTTTACTAAGAGTATTGGGTAAAATCACCACAAATTCTTCACCACCGTAGCGAGCCACCAAATCCGCTGGACGACACACCACATTTTGCGCTGCTTGAGCGATTTTGATCAGACACTCATCTCCTAGTTGATGACCGTAGAAATCGTTATAGCGTTTAAAATAATCTACATCAAATAATAGCAGAGATAAAGGTTGCTGTTCTCGATAATGCCGCTGCCATTCTTGGTGTAAACGATCATCAAAACAGCGCCGATTGGCTATTTGCGTTAATCCATCAGTATTTACCAGTTTTTCCAGTTCCTGATTTGCCAGTCTGAGGTTATATTCTGCTACCCGCAAGTCTTGTTCAATTTGTTTGCGTTCGGCTTCAAGCCGCGCCCTTTCGCTCACATCTAAGACAACGCCATAGAATGCGATCTCTCCATTTTCTCGCCGTTCTGGTCTAGACCTCGCTTTTATCCATTTGGTTTTTCCTGAAGGAGTGATAATGCGCCATTCATAGTCAAAAGGAGACATAGTTTCTATACTGTGAGACACCGCTGCTTCATAGCCAACACAATCATCAGGATGAAACTGCTCAAAACAGAGGTGGGGATTTTCAAGCACCTGCTCAACGGTAATTTCATGAATATCCTCAAACGCACGACTTATATATTCGTAATCCCAAGAGCCATCCAACCGCCTGACCGTAATATAAATTACTCCTGGAGAAGATGCAGAAATCTCTTTTAATTTCTTTTCGCTTTGAAGTAATGCTAATTCTGCTTTTTTGCGTTTACTGATATCCGTAACTCTCACCAAATCAATAACTTTACCTGCTATATTGATACGTTTTACCGCCAGATTGCCCCAGAGAATCCTACCTTTTTTAGTCACATATTCTACTTCTCGACTCCAAAATCCTAACTTAGATACATCGTCAACAATCATCACCATTTCATCCTCGGTAAATCGCTGTTTTTGTAAATTTTGCCCATCACTACCAATCAATTCTTCTTTGCTGGTAACTTCAAACATTTCCACAGCGCGGCTATTGCAATCAAGAATTAAGGGATTGGGAACATCAACCAGAAAAATTGCATCGGTAGATTCGTTATAAATGGCTTCTTTGAAATCTCGGCTTTTCCTGAGTTCTAACTCAGCTTGTTTGCGTAAGCGAAGCTCGTTGTAGAGATCGCTGACATCTCTCATCACACCAATAAGACAATCCTGTTCACCCAAGGATTGCACCCTAGCTGACATCAGAACTGTTTTGGTTTGCTGGGAGTAAGTGCGAATCACTACTTTAAAATTCAGGCAACTTCCTTCATTAACTAACGTCTGTTTGAAGTGATGCAAATCTTCTTTCTTTTCCCAC
>RDYJ01000167.1 GCA_004293145.1 Nostocales cyanobacterium
GCTTTTGGTGGTAGTGGTAATGATGAGTTAGACGCTACTGATGTGTCTAACTACCGTTTATCTGGTGGTGCAGGAAAAGATATCTTCTACCTGGGTGCAGATAGTCGCGCTTTAGGTGGTGATGGTGATGATCAATTCTATGTCCAAGAGGGTGGCGGAAATTTAATTTCCGGTGGCGCTGGTGCAGATCAATTCTGGATCGCCGATGTTGAATTACCCAATGCTGCTAATACTATCCTTGACTTCCAGAAGGGTGTTGATGTCATCGGTGTTCTGGGTATTTCCTCAGATAGTTTGACCCTCAATGTTGTCAACGGTAACACTGAAATTGGCTTGGGTGGTCAAACAGTTGCTATTGTTAATGGTGTGACTGGTTTGAATATTGCAATGGATTTTGCGTTTGTGTCCTAATGTTCGGGAAGAAACGAACCACTTCAGACACGGAGAAAACAGAGAAATAAATGTTAGTAGCAATGAACCAGGAAAGAATTTTCCTGGTTTTTTTTGTTTTGATATTGAACGCAGATAAACGCAGATAAACGCAGATTAATTTTATTCAGAATCTAATTCAATTCTCAAAGCCAACTGATATAATTTATTACGAGAAACTGATATTTCTGTTGCTAATTGTCTACTCGCTTGGGAACGAGAAATACCTTGTTTCATCATGGCTAGTAATTCTGCTTTTAGTTCTGCTTCTGTAATTTGTGGTTTGATTGGTGCTGTTCCTGCTACTAATAAGGTATATTCTCCTTGGGGTTCTTTTTGTTGATAATGGGCGATCGCATCGGCTATTGTTCCTCGCCAAAATTCTTCATATAATTTAGTTAGCTCTCGTGCTATAACTATCTGGCGATCGCTCCCTAAAATATCTGCTAAATCTTGTAATGTATCCCGCAATCGATGGGGAGATTCATAAAACACCAAAGTCCGCGATTCTGTTAATAATGATTCTAAATATTCTCGTCGTTGTTGACTTTTTGCAGGTAAAAAGCCATCAAAAATAAACCTATTTGTTGGTAATCCTGATGCACTTAAAGCTGTAATAGCTGCACTAGCACCGGGAATAGGAACAACCGTGATACCTGCATCCACACAAGCTTTAATTAACTCATATCCTGGATCAGAAATTCCTGGCATTCCCGCATCACTTACCAATGCGATCGCCTTACCAAATTGCAAATATTCCAATAATTCAGGAATGCGACTATTGCGGTTATGTTCATGATAACTCATCTGCGGCGTTTGCACTTGAAAATGTTGCAGCAGTTTTCCGGTATGTCTGGTATCTTCAGCCGCAATTATATCTACAGCTTGTAAAATGCGTACAGCCCGAAAAGTCATATCTTCTAAATTGCCAATGGGTGTACCGACAACGTATAATGTTCCTGGTTTTGGTTCAGTTTGCATAAGATATTTTACATCATAAAAAAACAACATATCTAATTTAGAAATTAGGTTGATCAGTAGAGAAATCCAACATAAACTATGCAATTAAACTTGGTGTTTTCTTCAACCAACCTAATATTTAACTATTGGACAATAAAAACTGAAACAACCAAATCACAAACAAGAAACTATTAATTAGTTGTTAATAAATTTCTCAAAAACCTCTCCGAAATCCTTACGCACATAAGTGTCATGGGCATACTTTAACCAATTAAAAGTATACTGGTTAATTGCCTTAAACTGTTCTTCTGAAGTAGATGTAGTTGTAGAACGACTGACTGTACTGGCTGCTGTATTTATGCTGGTTTGAGCATATTGATAATAGATGGCATTTTCCCGTTGAATAGATGCAATTTTTAGCAAAGCCTTGTACAAGTCTTTTAGGGCTACAATGTGAGTTTTAGCCACATCAATAGAATAGAATTGATCACCCATAGTCAACTTGATTTCGATGTCCATATCTATTGTTCCTGCGGTTTCTAACTTCACATCTTGAATAATGTGGTGACTATAAGTAAACCGCTTGAGTAAGCGTTTCTTGCTTACCGCTGAACTTCCGTCAAGGTGAATCAAAGCTAAATTTGTAAAACAGTATTCATCGGTTTTTGATTTAATTAGAAAATATATTTTTTCACCCTCTTCATGGATCACATAGTCATCACTATCAACTTTGTGATAATCTTCGGGTTTGATCACAGCACCAATATCACTCAAACCCAGTGCGTCCATTGCCATGTTTTTGAACATAATTTGTTGCTCTCCAAAAAACAAACGATTTTTACTATTATAATATCTATTATCTACCAGTGGGTAAAAATTCCATTGTCAAGATTTCTGTGAAGCTGTAGCGTGATTCATAATCTAGGAAATAGAAGGTGTTAATAAATGATAGAGTATTCCTATATAATTTATTTAATCAGGTTAACTAATTACTAATCACCAATGACCAAATCTGCCTTATTTGTGGGTTTAATTACTGTAGACTTAATTTACCTTGCCCAATCACCGCCCCAGAATAATCAAAAATTAGTCGCTAATAATTATACTGTAGCAGCAGGAGGTCCAGCAACAAACGCATCTGTTACATTTAGTTACTTAGGCAATAAATCGCAAATTTTAGGTGTGCTGGGTTGCCATCCCATGACACAGTTAATTACTACCGACTTAGCAAATTATCAAGTTGGAATTATTGACTTAGACACTAATAAACAAACATCACCACCAATATCTTCAATTATTGTCACTGAAAGTACAGGAGAAAGGGCAGTAATTTCTATCAATGCGGTGAAAACCCAAGCTAATATTAGTTCTCTTACCCCAGAAATATTAGAAAATATTGATATTGTTTTAATTGATGGACATCAAATGGCAGTCAGTAAAATTATTGCCCAAAAAGCTAAAAAGCAGAATATCCCTGTTGTCATTGATGGAGGTAGTTGGAAACCAGGATTTGAGGAAATTTTACCCTTTGTGAATTATGCTATTTGTTCAGCCAACTTTTATCCTCCAGAGTGCAAAAATCAGGAAGATATTTTTAACTATCTGCAAAATTTTCATATTCCTCAAATTGCCATTACTCAAGGAGAAAACCCCATACAATATTTAAATTATGGACAGAGGGGTTTTATTAATGTACCCAAAATTCAAGTAGTTGATACATTAGGCGCTGGAGATATTTTTCATGGTGCTTTTTGTCATTATATCTTACAATCAAATTTCCCTAAATCTTTGGAATTAGCTAGTAATATTGCGGCTGAAGCTTGTCAATATTTTGGTACACGCCGCTGGATGCACCGTTAAATTAGATTAAAACTAGATTTTAAACAGTAAATAAACAAAGTAGAAATAAGTTTCTCGCATTAAAAAAGGCAACTGACTATTTAAAGTTCTATAGCGAGTAGTGGGTGTAGGAGATGGTTGTGCATCTAAACCTAAATTTCTAGCCATTAAAACCGCACGTTTTAAATGTAGCGGATCACTAACAATGAGAAACTTTTTTAATGGGTAATTTGCAGCTACTTCAGAAGCATTTTGTAGATTTTGGTAAGTGGTGCGAGATGAAGTTTCTATGAGAATATCAGCAGCTTTCACACCTTGATTGACAGCATAGCATTTACCAACTACCGCTTCGGCTAGTTGATCACCAGAACCCACTCCTCCAGTAAAAATGAGCGTACGAACATAACCATTTTTATATAGATTAATAGCGTGGTTAATACGTTCTTGAAACACAGGAGATGGTTTTTCTCCCCAGACTGCTGCACCGAGAATAATTGCTGCATCTGCCTGAATATTAGTATTATTTTTACCAGAAAAATATATACTACTAGCTGTAGAGGCGATCGCTATGAATAGTGCAGATACCGAACCAAGTACAATCAGAACCAGTCTTTGTTTTTTAATGCGGTAGTTCAACATTGCTAAAAGGGGAAAATTGACAAAATTATTAATATTAAATACTTAACTTCCAGTTGCTTTTCCCAATCTGAGAAGCTTTAAACTCGCCCTTCTGTAGTACAATCTAGTTTTTAGACATAACTTTGATGAAAAATTTACAAGAAATCCTAAAAATCACTCGTGAAGTAGGTTGGGGTGCAGCTAAATTACTGCGGTCTTATTATCAAGGAACTGCCCAAAACCCAGACCTAGACGTAAAATATAAGCAAAATGAACCTGTAACTGTTGCGGATGTAGCCGTTAGTGAATATATCCTATCCCAGCTACAGGCAGCTTTTGGTGATGAGAAATTTGGTTACATCAGCGAAGAAACCTATAAAACCCAACAGGGTAAAAATCCTGCTGAGTTAGTATGGATAATTGATCCTTTAGATGGGACAAGAGACTTTATAGACAAAACTGGAGAATATGCAATTCACATTGCTTTAGTTCAGGATACACGGCCAATTTTAGCAGTGGTAGCAATACCAGAAGCAGAGAAGTTATATTATGCTACCAAAGGTGGTGGTACTTTTGTGGAAACTGTTACTGGTTCTTTACCCTTAAAAGTACCTGCTGATAAAGCTATGAAAGATTTAACTCTAGTTGTCAGTCGTTCCCATCGCAATGAGAGGTTAGAATATTTACTTAAAAATCTCCCCTGTCAAAAACAAAAAGCGATTGGAAGTGTAGGTTGTAAAGTTACGGCTATTGTGGAACAACAAGCAGATATTTACATTTCCCTATCTGGGAAGTCTGCACCTAAAGATTGGGATATGGCAGCACCCGAATTAATTTTAACAGAAGCTGGTGGTAAATTTACTCACTTTGATGGTACACTTTTAGAGTATAACACTGGTGATATCAGTCAATGGGGCGGCTTACTAGCTAGTAGTTCTCCAGATCATCATACACTGTGTCAGCAAGCAGAACAAATTTTAGTTAAGTTTGCCGCTCAATAAATCAATTTAATATATGGAAAAACTTCAACTGTTGTGGGTTACCAAAAATCGGTAATTCATGTACAATGAGTATTATCTCAAGTATTTAATAAAACTATTGCTGACGCGAAAACCAAGTAATAATAGTAATGGTTTTTGGTGATTCCAGGAAAAAAGTGAGATCGCGTCTGGCTAAGGCGTGTAAGCTTACTGAGGGATAACCGCTCCCATGCTCCCATTGAAGTAAGAAGTAAATGTCTAGACTTGTCTAGGTTTTATCTAGCAGGTAATCGCTAAGAAGCAACCCAATTACAGATGATTCATGTTATCTGGGATTCTGAGTAATTGCTTTACCATTGAGCTTAAGAAAGTCTATGGTTTTTTTCTGGAAATGTTACTCGTTATGAGTTCATATTCATTCAAAGGCTATGCTATACTTGCCGATATAAGGATTATTTTCGGTTGAGTTGGTCGTTTTAATTTGTTTTAAATGCGTCTCTCCGAATCTAACTCTCTACAATATCTGGTCTGGGAGACCATTCATTTATGTCGATTTACGTTGGAAATTTGTCCTATCAAGTTACAGATGAAGACTTAAAAAAGGCTTTTGCTGAGTACGGCAAAGTCAGTCGTGTGCAACTACCTACTGATAGGGAAACAGGCCGTCCACGTGGTTTTGCCTTCGTGGAAATGGAGTCGGAAGCTCAAGAAACAGCAGCCATTGAGGCACTAGATGGTGCAGAATGGATGGGGCGAGATTTAAAAGTGAACAAAGCTAAACCCCGTGAAGAAAGAAGTGGTTCTTCTCGTGGTAGCTGGGGTAATAATACTCGTGAGAACCGCCGTTATTAATCCTGTTTTGAAAAATTTTTAAATCTAGAGTATTCAGCAGATACCACCAATAGTTTGAGCCTGCTGAGATATTTTTTTACTCTAGTTTGTATTTATTAAACAACAAAAGGAGCAAGTAGGAATGACACAAGTAGTTTTGGGAGAAAATGAAGGTATTGAATCAGCTTTACGGAGATTTAAGCGTGAAGTTTCCAAAGCTGGAATTTTCCAAGATATGCGGAAGAATCGCCATTTTGAGACACCTTTAGAAAAAGAGAAGCGTAAAGCAATCGCTAGACACAAGCAACGTCGTCAACAACGTTCTCGCTTCAAATAATCACTCCAGAGTAATGTTCACCGCAACTGTAAAAATCAGTTAGCATCTCTTCATTATTCTGCTTAACTTCTGTTTTTTGTGGTGATATTATATCAACCGCAGATAGTTAGTAGAAATTAATAGAAAACCTGTTTGTAGTAGCGTTGTCTAAGTTTTCGACGCTACTACAAGTTGTATTTAGGCTAGAAAATCAGCTAAATTTCCGCTACTGCGCGTTCAATCAAGCGTCGAGCTAAAGTTTGCGTTCCAGTATGTTCATAGTAATTTGTCGCCACATCCAAGAACGCTGCTAAATAATCTAACTTGTCATCAGCAAGTTGTATGAAACTTTGCAAATTACCAACTACTTTCTGTGGCGTTAAATTATTGCTTCTCACAATACCACTCATCCAACCTTTGACTGAATCAAAACTTTCGCCGATAAAGTTGAGTTTACCAGCATCATTGTTGCCAGGAATTGAATCTTTGATTGTTTGGAAAGTTGTGTTTTGTGATAATTCCTGTGGGTTTGTCTGACTAATACCAGATAAGGCCTTGTTAATAAAATCAGGACCGAGGGGTATTAAACCATCGACGCAAATTAAAGCCACCATCCGAATCATTGACTCACCACTATATTCACCTAAAGAGCCAACAAAATCGCCAATACTATCACCGGGAATACCGTTAATTTGGCAAAAAGCGACTAATTCAGCAACTACTTTTAAAGTTAAGTCAATAGTTTGAGCTTTATCTGGTTTGGGAGTGAGGGAGTTTAAAAAACCTAGCATGGGGATGCTGTCACCCACTTTATTAGCTAAAGCGGCTGCACCTAAAGCTTTATCTGTCCCATCAACAGTTTGATAAAGCCATAAAGCTCTTTGATAACCTTGGGATTTGTCATTAAACAGATAAATTGCCCGTTCACCAATTTGCTGAATTAAATCCTCATCATCTTCACCAGTTACGGTTTTAATAGTATTGACAAAGCCAACAGTATTTTGCCATTCACCGGGAGCAATAAAATCCAAAGCGTTCAACATGGAAACAGTCAAGTTACTGGTTGGTAATTCATCAACTAACTGCTGAATTGGTTTACTCACAAAAATCTCCTAAGTGATAGTTTATTATTTGCAGTGGAAAATACAAATTATTTCAATTTAGCTAGATCATCAAGATCAAATTTTTCGATCCAATCTTCGCGATCGCTGGCGTTAAATAATGGATCTTTAGAAATCACCTTCACTTGATACTTACCAACTAAAATAGAAGTTTGAGTTTTACCCTGTTCTACAGCAGGATAACCATCAATTTTCTTAGTGCTGTTGGCATATTTTGAAGCGACTGTCGGCGTGCTGGTGGTGTCAGAAATAGCTAATTGCGCGACAACTTTACCATCTTTTTTCAAATTCGCTTCCGCAAAGCCTTTTTTCTCTTGGGTGTAGACTCGATCATAGCCATCTTCACTTTCAGGAAAGAAA
>RDYJ01000168.1 GCA_004293145.1 Nostocales cyanobacterium
GTTCCGCATTTAAACTGTATAACTTAAATAAGTCTAACTCTTGTGGGGTGGGCATCCCTGCCCGCCCTAATATTTAAATTAGATGAGTTTTAGCTTACTTCATATACCTGCAATCTGCTGTAATTACATTGTGAAGCTAGAATTTAAGCAAAATTTCCAATATAAGATATTACAGCTATTCCCTATATTTGCTAATCTAGTGATTAGTAATAGGTAATGACAAATGGGTAATTGATAATCAACATTTTTAATTATTAATTGCCCATTATTTCTGTTCATTGAAATCAGGATGAAAATAATCATAAATCTCCTGCGCTAACCTTGAACCAATTCCGGGAACTTCAGTTAATTGTTGTGGAGTTGCTTGACGAATATAATCAACTGAACGAAAATGAGCTAATAGTAATTTTTGCCGATGCTGTCCTAAACCGGGAATTTCATCTAAACGTGATCGCTTTAATTTATCACTTCTTTGTTGACGATGAAAACTGACAGCAAACCGGTGAGCTTCATCCCGCAATCTTCTTAATAACTGTACTCCTGGTTGTTCTGCATTTGTTTCCAAAGGTAAAAACTCTCCAGGTAAAAATATTTCTTCCCGTTTTTTCGCTAAACTTACAACCTGCAAGTCTGCTAACAAATTCATTTCTTGCAAAATACTGACAACAGCAGATAATTGACCTTTACCACCATCAATCATAATTAAATCAGGCCAATCAGAATTTCCCAATCTTGGTAATTTTGGCTCTTCAATATATTTCCTAAATCTTCTCTGAATCACTTCTGCTAAACTAGCAAAATCATCAGAATGTCCAATAGTCACATCAGGATTTTTAATTTTATAATGACGGTAATATTGTTTAGCTGGTATCCCATCAATAAATACCACTTGAGAAGCTACGGCATTAGCACCTTGAATATGTGAAATATCATAGCCTTCTATGCGGTGAGGTAAGTCGGGTAAATCAAGAATTGCAGCTAAATCTTCTAGAGATTGTTGATTACTTGCACCCAATTTTTGCATTCTTTGTAATTCAAATTGGGCGTTGCGTTCTACCATCTCTATTAATTCTGCCTTAGTTTGTCGCAAAGGGGCAATAAGATTTACTTTTCTTCCCTTACGTTGAGTCAAAATATCTGCTAAAATTTCACCATCTGGTAACTCATGCTGAACTAAAATCTCTGTAGGAATTTCTACACTGTCCGCACTTTGGTAATGTTCTTCTAAAACTCGTTGTAAAATCGCTCCTGGTTCAGCTTGAGAATTAGCTACAAAAGCCAATCTTCCCACTAACTGACCTGCACGAATTTGAAATAATTGAATATAGGCGTGTTGATCATCTGCTGCTAAAGCAATAGCATCACGTGATAGGGTATCATCAGGTAAAGATACTTTTTGCTGTGCAGTTAAAGATTTTAAACCTACTATTTGATCACGAATTTTTGCAGCAGTTTCAAAATTCAATTCTTCAGATGCAATTTGCATTTGTGCTGTCAAAATATCAATGAGTTCCTGAGTTCTACCTTGAAATACCATCGCTATTTTCTGAATAATTTTGTGGTACTCTTCAGGAGAAATCAATTTTTGACAAACACCAGGACAACGACCAATATCATAATTTAAGCAAGGACGGTCTTTAAATAAAGGTTGTGGCCTTTGTTTCTGGGGAAAGAGGCGTTTACACAGGTGAACTATTTCCCGTAATAAACCAGAATCTGTATAAGGTCCGTAATATTTATCTTTTGCTTTTCCTAACTGGCGTTTACGGGTAATAAAAATGCGCGGGTATTGTTCTGACCAAGTAATGCAGAGATAGGGATATTTTTTATCGTCTTTCAGTAAAACATTAAAATAAGGTTGATGCTGTTTAATTAAATTCGCTTCTAATGCTAATGCTTCTGCTTCTGTATCAGTGACGATGAATTCAATTTCTGTCACCAATTTAACCATCCTGTTGATGCGTTCCGTTTTATTGCGGTCATCACGGAAATAGGAACGAACACGAGAACGCAATTTTCGGGATTTACCTATATATATTATGCGATCGCTCCCATCTCGCATCAAATAAACCCCCGGTTCTGATGGAATTTCTGTTAACCGGGTTTCTAGTTTTTCTGGGTTTTTAACGAGTGGTGATGTTAACGAAGATAGTGTCACGGTTAAAGTTGGGTAAATTTACAAATCGACCCTTCTTTATTTTAAGATATTTTTGATATAGCAGGTGACAGGGTGAAAGCAAGCCAGGGAATAATTCCCTGTCTCATAGTTAAAGTCAGTTAAAACCGACTATGTTGTAGTGGAAAATCATAATTTTAGTCAGAACTTACGCAAAACAGAACGAAAGGGTAATTCATGAATTACCCCTACGCAAGAATCAGGTTTTTAGTCCAATCTTGGGTTGCGTAAGTCCTATGAGTTTTAAGCGGAAGCTTTTTTGAGTTTACGTTGTCCAGCTACAATACCAGCAACACCTAAGATACCCAATACTAAAGAAGGTTCGGGTACTTCCCGTTTTGGAGGTACACCATTAATGGTAACTTCGTAATTGCCACTATGATCACCATTTCCTGCCAAGGATGTTAAACCAGAATTTGTCGCAGTGAAACTGTAGAGATAGTCCGTCACGCCATTGTAAGTATATTTAACTACTTCACTAGCTTGGAAATTATCATTGATCAAGTTGGTCAAAGGTCCAAACACAGGAGCATAGTAGCTTTTTAAGTCAGCGTGACCTGTTAATCCAATCTTAATTAAGCCAGTGTTGTCATCTTGGTTAACATAAGCAATGTTAGGGTCACTAGAACGTTGCAAACCTCCAACTGTTTGAAACGTGGTAAATACCCCGTTGCGGATCACGTTGCTAGGAAGAAAATTTGGTAAGCCCAATGCTGTTTTGATTTGGCTTTCTTTACCAGACAAACCAGCAGCAGTATAAAACTGGTCAAACCAAAATTGGCCAAAGGTTTTTCCTGTATCTTTGTAGGTGCTGGTCCAATCAGATAGGGTTAAGCTGCTGAGGGTAATATCTTGACCACCGATTTGTCCTGACAATGTAGTTGCTTTACCGAACTCAGTAGCATTAAAACCAGATAATTCGCTGCTGGCTCTTAACTCTACGTTACCAGTTGGGCTGGCTGCATTGCCGTCCAGCACTTTTTGCACATTTGCTGGGCTATTTGGCACAAGCACGGTTTTATTACCGCTAACATCATATACTAAATAATCATTTGCTGCTGTTCCACCGATAGTCGCACCAGTGAGGGTTCCCGCTTGTGCTGGGTTAGCTGCAACTGTACCCAAACCAATAGCCATTGACGCACCAATTACAATCTTCCCAAAAGTATTTTTCATTTTTTTTTAGAGTCGAGTTTAATACTGTTTGTATGTTTTAGCCGAGTCAACCAAATATATTGGTCTTTTGTTCATAGGGTTACGAGAAAGCAGGACTGCTATTTCGTATTTAGTTATTTAACACATAAGGATTAGCTTACAAGTATGCAGGAGTTCAGTCAATAAAGTTACTGTGTTTTTTTGCAATTAAAATATGAAGAATAATACCGAAATTATTTAAGTGAAATTACTTAGAAAAGCCGACTAACGTTTAATCAAAAATTGTGTATTTACAGTCTTTTTTAGCTAAATGAAGGATAAAATTTAGTGATCAAGCCTTGCAGCAATAGGGTTTTAGTGCTGACCATTGCTATACTTAATGAACTCAGCAATTCTCCCTACCGCAGTTTCTAGAACATCTGGTTCTTGCACCAAAGCAAAGCGGACATAACCTTCTCCAGCTTGACCAAAACCTGCACCAGGGGACGCGGCTACACCAGTTTGTTTAACTAGCTCTGTGCAGAATTCAATTGAATTGCTACTCCATTGTTCCGGTAATTTTGCCCAAATGTACATTGTTGCTTCTGGTGTGGGAACGTGCCAACCAATGTGGTATAAGGCTTGGATGAAAGCGTCACGGCGTTGGCGGAAAATAGAGACAGCATTTTTTACACCATCTTGATTTCCTGTGAGTGCTGCGATCGCCCCATTTAAAATTCCCAAATACTGATTAAAATCAACGCTTGCTTTTACCTGTTTTAAAGCTTGAATTAATTGGGTATTACCAATGGCATAACCAATGCGGAAACCACCCATATTGTAAGACTTAGATAGGGTGAAAAATTCAATGGAAACGCTTTTTTCGGGGTCAGCTTGCAAAATTGAAGGAACCAGGGATTTTGGATTGAGCGTTTCATCTTCTGTGAAAACTAAATCCACGTAGGGGAAATCATGGACTAAAACAATGTTGTGTTTTTGACAAAAGGCTACTGCTTCTTGGAAGAAAGATAAAGGAGCGATCGCACTGGTAGGATTGTGGGGATAGCTTAATACCATCATCCGTGACTGAGCTAAAATTGAAGGGGGAATTTCGCTCAATACGGGTAAAAAATTGTTTTCTGCTTTTAATGGCATTGGGTAAATTTGCCCACTAGCTAAATAAACTCCTCCTACATGGGAAGGGTAGCCAGGGTCTAATAATAAGGCAAAATCGCCAGGATTGAGAATTGCTAATGGTAAATGGGCAGTTCCTTCTTGAGAACCAATCAAAGGTAAAATTTCTGTTTCGGGGTTAACTTTAATACCGAACTTTTGCTCATACCATTGCGCCGCAGCTTGACGAAATTCTTGAGTTCCCCGAAACAGCAAATAACCGTGAGTGCTGGGGTCATAGAGAGATTTTGCGATCGCCTCAATTACATGATGTTCTGCTGGTAAATCAGAAGATCCCAAAGACAAATCAATTAATTCTTTTCCAGCGGCTACGGCCACAGCCTTAGCTGTGTCCATATCCGCAAATACATTAGATTTTAGGGGTTGTAAACGCTTCGCAAATTGCATTTTAGTCATTAGTCATTGGTCATTGGTCATTGGTCATTGGTCATTGGTCATTAGCAAGTGATAACTGACCACTGACCATAAACTAATTATTATTTAAATGCTGATCCAAGAGGCTGAGAAATCTATCTTTGCTAATAACGCCCTCAGTTGATTCTAAAAGTTGGTTTTCTTTAATTAACCTGAGTGCGGGAACACCTTCCACCTGATACTGCTTGACAGTTAGGGGGTTAGGGTCAATTTCCATTTTTACAATTTTCAGGCGATCGCTGTATTTAGTAGCAGCTAGATTAATCATTGGCGACATCAATTGACAAGGTCCACACCAAGAAGCCCAAAAGTAAACTAATACAGGCTGCTCGGCGTTTAAAACTTCATTTTCAAACTCAGCATCAGTGATAGTTATTACACCCTTACTCATTCAAGTCTCCATTAGGTGGTATCGTTCAAAGTTGACACACAAATTACTGTATCGTAAAAGGAGTCAGGAGTCAGGAATCAGGAGTCAGGAGAAAGAATTTATTTTTTTCCCAGCCCCCAGTCAAGAGTCCCCAAGGAAACAAAATCCCACTACCAAGAGGTGTGGGAATGTTTCAAGTGTGTTGTCTGCAAAAGTTACAATTGATCTAATTGTCTCTTTAGATCTGCTATGTCATCATCTATTTCAGCAGGTTTAGCAGTGGTAGTTGGTTGTTGTGGGGGTAATTGCTGTTGATTGACAGGAGTTGCAGGTGGCAGCATACTAGCCTTCAAAGCTGCCAGTTCATCATCAACATCACTACTTTCCAACTGGGCAAATTGGTTTTCTAAATCAGCGCCTACTAATTCTACGGTAGACTGAGCGCGGGCTTCTTGCATCAATACTTTTTCTTCCATGCGCTCAAAGGCGGCCATTGCGCTGCTGGTATTCATTCCCCGCGCCATTGTTCCAATTTGCTCTTGGGCTTTAGCCGCAGTAATGCGAGCTTTGAGCATTTCTTTCTTGGTTTTGGCTTCAGAAATTTTGCTCTCTAGCTGGATTAAATTCTTCTTGATACTGTCTACCTGAACATTTTGCTGATCCAGGCTAGTTTTTAGGGCTGTAGCAGTATCTGTAAAACTTTTTTTGCGCTCTAAAGCTTGACGTGCTAGGTTTTCATCACCTTTTTGCAAAGCTAGTCTGGCATTGCGCTCCCACTTATTGA
Source organism: Nostocales cyanobacterium (assembly GCA_004293145.1). Classification (GTDB taxonomy): domain Bacteria; phylum Cyanobacteriota; class Cyanobacteriia; order Cyanobacteriales; family Nostocaceae; genus RDYJ01. Next base: position 6,073 of record RDYJ01000168.1, read on the forward strand.
CTTCATTTACAGCATCATTGTATTGTTTCTCGGTGCGTTTTTGAGCAGCAATGGCTTGAGCCACACCCTGACGCAGCTGTACCAAGTCTTCCTGCATTTCCAGGATGGCTTGTTCTAGCATTTTTTCTGGATCTTCTGCTTTACTGATTAAATCGTTAACATTAGCACCAACTACTCTTTTGAGCCGATCAAATAATCCCATAACTTTGGTTTTCCTTTCGAGGTTTACGCGCTTGGTTAGACAGTGAGCTTTTTTAGTGTTTAAGGGATACCTATTTCAATTTAATCTTTTCACTCTGGAATGGCATTCTCTCTCCATTCTGAATCATGAAACTATAATTCAGCTACATTAGATCATCACATTTAACACTCTGGAGTTTTGGGCGTTGTCGGTTCTTGCTGTTCTGAGAGGCTGTTTTCTACCTTGGTGTTATTTGCCTGATCCAACATTTGCGTTTTCATTGCTGCTAGTTCAGCATCGACATGATTAATAGAATTCAACTTAGCAAATCTTGTTTCCAGATTATCACCACTGATTTGACTAATGACTTCTGATTGGGCTTCTAGCTGTAGGACTTTATCTTCCATCCGTTCTAATGCACCTAAGCTAGATGTGGTAGAAACTCCCCCCAGCATTTCTTGAATTTTATAGGATGCCTCAGCAGAACGAGCGCGAGCAATATACATATCTTTTTTGGTTTTCACCTCAGCGGTTTTTAACTCCAAATTCCGCATATCCTCTTTTAGTTTTTCTACTACCTGCTTTTGCTGATTTATTTGCTCAAGCAAGTTTGTAGCAGTTTGTTGATATCCTTGACGTTTGGCGAGGGCTTGTCGTGCTAAAGCTTCATTATTTTGTTGTAGAGCCATTTGAGCGCGATGATACCACTCTTGGGCTTGAGACTCAGCTGCGATCGCTTGACGTTCAGTGCGTTTTTGAGTTGCGATCGCCCCAGCAACGCCTTGACGCAACTGCACCAAATTTGACTGCATTTCCAAAAAAGTTTGCTCCAGAATTTTTTCTGGATCTTCCGCACCATTCACCAAACCATTGAGGTTAACACGAATCACCCGCAAAATACGCTTCATTGCTTCCATTTTCGGTTCTGCTCCATTCAATTTTTACCGACCAGAAAATTATGAGCTTCTGTATATACTGGATTATCTATCTATTATGCTTGTATTTTGGCTACTCGACGTATGATTGTTATTTATTTTGCTATAGATAATACTAATGGTAATCAGGTAGTAATTAAAACTCTTAATAATAGTTCTTTTTCACGTGCATTACGAGCAATTTTTTCTGCTTTTTTTTGGAAAATCAAAGAACTATCTA
>RDYJ01000169.1 GCA_004293145.1 Nostocales cyanobacterium
AGGTATTGGCACTTCTAGCGATGGCCGCTACAAGAGTATTTATGCTCCGCGCAAAGAAGGACAAGTTAAAGCCTTAGAACGTGCTTACAATGATGCTGGTTTTTCTCCTGCAACTGTGGGTTTAATGGAAGCACATGGTACAGGAACAATGGCTGGAGATCCTACAGAGTTCGGATCTTTACGAGATTTCTTTAGTCAATATGATGACAAAAAACAGCATATTGCTTTAGGTAGTGTAAAATCTCAAATTGGCCATACCAAAGCTGCTGCTGGTGCTGCTAGTTTAATTAAAACTGCCCTGGCACTACATCATAAAATTTTACCACCAACTATCAATATTACTGAGCCAAATCCTAAGCTCGATATTCAAAATTCTTCCTTTTATTTGAACACAGAAACCAGACCTTGGATTCGTGCCGAAGGTGAAGCACCCAGACGGGCAGGAGTAAGTTCCTTTGGTTTTGGTGGCACTAATTATCACGTTGTTTTGGAAGAATACGAAGCGGAACAACAACAAGCTTATCGTTTACATAATGCGGCGAGTGAGATGTTATTGTTTGCTGCCAATCCCAGTGAATTAATTAATAAGTTAGAAGCAACTTTTAATAATTTGCAATCTAACGAGGGAGAAAGACATTACTCTCAATTAATTCAAGAATCCCAATCTTTAACTATTCCTCAAAGTGCTGCTCGAATTGGGTTTGTAGCTGAGAATTTACAAGAAACTTGTAAGTTCCTAAAAGTTAGTATTGATTTGCTGAAAAATAAGCCATCCGCAGATTCTTGGGAACATCCTCAAGGTATTTATTACCGTTCTTCTGGGATGGAATTAGGCTCTAAAGTTGTGGCTTTATTCTCTGGACAAGGTTCTCAATACCTGGAAATGGGTAGAGAAGCGGTGATGAATTTCCCGGCTTTGCGTCGTCTTTATGGGTTGATGGATGGGTTGTTAATTAAAGATAATTTGCAGCCTGTTTCGGAAATTGTTTTCCCCCATCCGGCTTTTGAAGAAGCAGAAAAAACTTCTCAAATTGCAGCTTTACAAAGAACTGAATATGCACAACCAGCAATTGGTGTATTTAGTGCGGGGCTGTATTCTATCTTCCAACAAGCTGGGTTTAAATCAGATTTTACCGCTGGACATAGTTTTGGTGAATTGACGGCTTTGTGGGCTGCGGGAGTGCTGACTGAGGAAGATTATTTGTTCTTGGTTAAGTCTAGAGGTCAAGCGATGGCTGCACCAAAAGACCCAGACCATGATGCGGGTAGTATGTTAGCGGTGAAGGAAGATATTAATAAAGTTGAAGCGGTGCTGCGGAATTTTCCCCAAATTGCGATCGCTAACTTTAATTCTCCCACACAAATTGTTTTAGCAGGACCAACGGCGGAAATTAAGAAAATTCACCAGCGGTTTCAAGAGCTAGGATATGGGGCGGTATTGTTACCAGTTTCTGCTGCTTTCCACACACCTTTAATTGCATTTGCTCAAAAATCATTTGCGATCGCTACTAAATCTGTAGCCTTCCAAAATCCAAAAGTTCCCGTTTTCAGCAACGTTACTGGTAAGCAATATCCTCAAGAACCATCAGGAATTCAAAGAGTGCTGGAAGGACACCTTTCTAGTTCAGTCCTGTTCAAGCAAGAGATAGAAAATATCTATGCTGCTGGTGGTTACTGCTTCGTAGAATTTGGACCAAAACGAATTCTCAGCAACTTAGTTAAAGATACTTTAGGTAATCGCCCTCACATTACCGTATCACTAAATCCCAGCGCCCAGAAAGACAGTGATCGCTCGCTCAAAGAAGCAGCAATTCAACTGCGTGTTATTGGCATGAATTTGAGTAATCTTGATCCTTACCAACTACCAGCAGCCATACCCGCCATTGAAACCAAAAAAGCCTTAAATGTCAAATTAAGAGGCATTAACTACGTTTCCGAAAAAACCAAAAATGCCTTTACAGAAGCATTGCAAGATGGCTTCAAAATTAAAGGACTTCAGGATTCTAAAACTTTAGAAATTCCAGAACCGAAAAAACTAGAAGTTCAAAACTCTGTAACGCCGACAACTCCAGTTATTCCTTCTACCAACGGACATAACAGCAACGGCAATGGACACAAGAAAACCCCAGTAGTTACTTCCTTAAATCAGCCTCAGATGAATTCTGTCACACCTACAAATCAAACCACCAAAGAATTATTACCTACAGCCCTTTATGCAATCGCAGAGCGTCCAGGAGGGAAAATGGAAACACCAGATAAACAAAACAACTTCCACCAGGTTCTAGAAAGTTTAGAAAACCTCCTAAACCAGTTTCAAGAAAACCAAAGTGATAACCTACAAATTCACGGCACATATCTGAACCATCAAATGGAATATGCGAAAACATTTTTCCAACTGATGCAACAACAGAACGCCCTATTTATTAATAGTAAACCTTCAGAAACTGCCGAAATCAAGCAAGTTGTCATAGAAACTTTTGAGCGAAGCATGATGCAGTTTCACAGCCAACAAAGTGAAACCCTCCGCATTCATGAACAATATCTGCGGGAACAAGTAGAATACACCAAAAACTTTTTCCAACTAATTCAGCAAGAATATTCTTTACTCATTGCTGATGCAGAAACAACTCAACCTGTAATTCCTCCCCAATTCACCGAGACACACACCAATAGTCTCCGGGAATTAATGCCACCCAAACTAGAACCAACTATTACAGAAACAGTAGTTCCACCGACCGTAAAAATTGTAGAACCCCAAGCACCAGCAATAGAACCAGTAATAGAACCGGTTGTTTCTTCTATTCCTAAAATTGCAGAACCTGTAATAGAAATACCCACCCCAATTGTAGAAACTCAACCTGAGCCAGTAGCAGCATTAGCTCTAATTTCAGAACCAAAAAACCCCAGCATTAATATTCAGGAAATAGGTAAAAACCTCCTCAACATCACCAGTGAAAAAACAGGCTATCCCATAGAAATGCTCGAATACGACATGGACATGGAAGCCGACTTAGGAATTGACTCCATTAAACGGGTTGAAATTCTGGGAGGACTGCAAGAATTATACCCCAACCTACCCAAACCAAACTTAGAAGAACTCGCAGAAAAACGCACTATTGGTCAAGTTGTTGAGTATCTGCAAAAACAGGTGACAGATGACAGTTCACAGGTGACAGAAGAAGTAACACAGGTTAGGGCTGAAAGTTCACAGGTGACAGAGAAGAAAGCAGAGGAAGAGTTATCTATTAGCATTCCCCAATCACCACTTCCTGGTCTCCAACCTCCAGAAAACAGCAACGACTATGCAGATTTAGGTCAAACCCTGTTAAACATCACCAGTGAAAAAACAGGCTACCCAGTCGAGATGTTAGAACTAGACATGGACATGGAAGCTGACTTAGGGATTGACTCCATTAAACGGGTTGAAATATTAGGAGCAATGCAAGAAGCATACCCCGATTTACCCAAACCAAATATAGAAGAATTAGGCGACTTACGAACAATTGGACAAATTGTTAACTACCTCCAAAAGCTGGTGGGAGGTGAAAAAAAAAAGCTTGATTCTGAGCAAATAAAAACGGTTTCTGATATTCCAAATATGGTGGTGGATTTAACTCCACCGCCAATAGTAGACCCAAACCTTCCGCGTCGTCCTGCGAAACTACAAACCTTACCAAAACCAGATTTTTGGGAATGCAAATTACCAGAAGGACACATCAGTTTAATTACCGATGACGGTTCTCTCACCACCAGCAAACTAGCTCATGCACTCCTAGAACAAGGTGGGAAAGTAGTAGTTTTAAGTTTCCCCCAATCATTAGTTGCAGAACAATTGCCATTACCAACAGGCGTTACTCGCATCACTTTGGCAAACATGAGTGAAGAACATCTACAACTACTATTACAGAGCATCACCACGCAACACGGAAAGATTGGCGCATTCATTCACCTACATCCACAATTCACCGCCGCCAACACAAATCAAACTTCCTATTTAGAAGCAGAAAAAGCGATTGTTAAACAAGTATTTTTGATGGCGAAACATCTCAAACAATCACTCAATACAGCGGCTGATTTAGAAGGAAGAGTCAGCTTCTGTACAGTTACCCATCTTGACGGTGCATTTGGTTTAAAGCACACAGAAGACTTCGGAATTATCGGTGCAGGATTATTTGGACTAACCAAGAGTTTGAGATGGGAATGGCCAAAAGTCTTTTTCAGAGCAATTGATTTAAGTCCTACCTTAGATCCACACCAATCAGCAGAATATATTGTAGCAGAATTGCATGATTCTAACAGATATATCGGTGAAGTTGGTTATAGCTCAAAAGGAAGAGTCACACTCATAGCTGAAGCCGAATAACTTGTAAGGTGGGCAATGCCCACCACATAAAAATTGTGTTTCGCGCAAAGGAAGAAAGACGCAAAATATCTTCTCTTCTTCTTCTCTTCTTCTTCTCTTCTTCTTCTCTTCTCTTCCTTCGCGTACTTCGCTTCTTCGTGGTTCATTAAATCTTCTCTCTGCGCCTCTGCGTCTCTGCGTGAGAAAAAAATAAATTTATTCATCAACACAGAATCAATTATAAAGTTGAATTATGACAGCAACACTTCAAGTTAATCCATCATCTGTCTTCGTCGTCAGTGGTGGAGCCAAGGGAATCACTGCACAATGCACAATTAAATTAGCACAAAATCAACCTTGTAAATTCATTCTTTTAGGTCGTTCCGAAATCACTCCAGAACCGGAATATGCACGGGACTGTTTAGAAGATGCAGCTTTGAAAAAACGCATCATGGAAAATCTGATTTCTCAAGGTGAGAAACCAACACCCATGATGGTACAAAAGATATTTAATGAAATTAATTCTAGCCGAGAAATTAAAAAGACCTTGGCTACAATTGAAGAAGCAGGTGCAAAGGCTGAATATATCAGCGTTGATGTGACTGATACTGTAGCTTTAAAAGAAAAACTCAACGCTGTAGCTCAAAAGTTTGGTCAAATTACAGGCATTATTCATGGTGCTGGTAACTTAGCTGATAAGTTAATTGAAAAGAAAACTTCTGAGGATTTTGAAAAGGTTTACACTGCTAAGGTGCAAGGATTACAAAATTTACTGAATTGTGTTAATCCTCAGCAATTGCAGCATTTAGTTTTGTTTTCTTCAGTGACTGGTTTTTATGGGAATATTGGACAAAGTGATTATGCTATAGCCAACGAAATTCTCAATAAATCAGCCCACCAATTTAAGAAAAATTACCCAAACTCTCATGTAGTTGCAATTAACTGGGGTGGTTGGGATAGTGGTATGGTGACACCACAACTGAAAAAAGCATTTGCCGAAAGAGGGATTGATATTATTCCTGTAGAAATTGGCACACAAATGTTAGTTAATGAACTACATCCCGCGTTTCAAAATTATTCTCAAGTGGTGATTGGTAGTCCCATGAATTTACCACCAACACCCTTAGAAGCAGAACTCAAAAGGCATCGGATTCGCCGACGGATGACATTAGCGGAAAATCCATTTTTGTATGATCATACAATAGCAGGTTCACAAGTATTACCAGCTACCTGTGCCATGTCTTGGATGATTCATGCTTGCGAAGAAATTTATCCAGGTTATCGCTACTTAAATTGTAAAGAATTTAAGGTTTTGAAGGGAATTACCTTTAATGTAACTCTCGCAGATGAATATATTCTAGAAATTCAAGAATTATCAAAATCCAATGGTGAATATATTGAATTTCAAACCAAGATATTGAGTAAAAACCCTCAAGGTAAAACTCATTATCACTTCTCTGCTATCGTCAAGGTAGTGGGAAAAATGCCAGAAGCTCCGATATATGAATCGATGAATCTGGCAGAAGATAATATCATTACCACCACAGGTAAAGGATTTTATCAAAATGGTGAATCAAGCTTATTTCATGGTCCAGCATTTCAAGAAATTACCAGAGTATTAAATGTTAACTCCAAGAAAATTACAGTCGAGTGTTGCTGGCAAGAAATATCTGCACAACAACAAGGACAATTCCCTGTGAAATGGCACAATCCTTATACTACCGACATTAGTACACAATCACTTTGGATTTGGTTAAATCACTGTCATCAAGAAGTATGTTTACCAGGACAATTAACATATTCAGAACAGTTTTTAGCGGTACCTTGTAACTCACCTTTTTATGTATCTTGTGAAATCGAAAATAAAACAGATACTGGTGCAACTGCTAATTTTATTCTGCACAGTCGAGAAGGAAGAATATACTCCCGTATTTTAGGAGCAAAGGCAGTAATTTGGCCGATGAAAATGTTAAATAGGAAGTAAGTAGATGACAGGTGACAGGTGACAGTGAAATATAATAACTGTTAACTGATAACTGAAAAACCACGTTTGGGGGAACAGCGTAAATCCTCATAACTGCCCTTATGGGTGAATTGAAAATTAATTGTTAATTTTTAATTCCCACATATACCCCAACGAGGATTTCAACAGTGGAAAAAATAGCCATCATCGGATTATCATGCCTCTTTCCCGATGCAAACAATCCTGAGCAATTTTGGCAGAACCTCAGCGACGAAAAAGACTCAACCTCTGATATTAGCGTAGCCGATTTAGGTTTAGATCCTAGCATATTCTACGATTCTACCAAAGGCAAACCGGAAAAATTCTACTTTCTTAAAGGTGGATTTATTCGGAACTTTGATTTTAATCCTAGCGAGTACAATTTACCTGCGGAATTTGTACAAAGCCTGGATAATACTTTTAAATGGTCACTGTATGCAGCCAAACAAGCAATTGTTAACAGTGGCTATTGGGGAAATGAATCTGCACTCTCAAAATGTGGCGTAATTTTAGGAACTCTGGCTTTACCAACGAAAGCATCTAATCAATTGTTCGCGCCTATTTATCAGCAAACAATTGAACCTGCAATTAGTGAACTTTTACAGGAAAAAGATTTCCGTTTAGGTGGTTCATTAACCGCAGCCAAAGCATCTCCCTATAATGCGATGGTTTCCGGTTTACCTGCTGCCATAATTTCCCGTGCTTTTGCTCTTTCTGGAACTCATTGCTGTATAGATGCTGCCTGTTCATCATCATTTTATGCCATTAAATTAGCATCCCATTATCTGCAATCTGGCAAAGCAGATGTGATGTTAGCTGGTGCTATTAGTTGCTCAGACCCGTTGTTTTTAAGAATGTTATTTTCGGGTATTCAAGGATATCCAGAAAATGGCGTTAGTCGTCCTCTTGATAAATCATCACGGGGCTTAATTACCTCCGAAGGAATTGGAATGGTAATGCTCAAAAGATATAGTGATGCTGTGAGAGATGGAGACAAAATTTTAGCAACAATCTGCGGTAGTGGTTTATCTAATGATGGAAAAGGTAAACATCTCCTCAGTCCT
>RDYJ01000170.1 GCA_004293145.1 Nostocales cyanobacterium
AAATAATTGCAATTCTGGGTCAGGAATTTGACCAATTATATTAGCACAAACTTGAACAATAAACAAATCATGAGCCGCACCTGCAACCCGAAAACGGTAAAATGTTTCAATTTCTGCTGCTGTTTCTGGCGGTTTGGTTTCATGTAACCGCTTTTTGGGAATATGGGGTGCGTTTTGATTAATGATGTGATCAAAAATTTCCAGTTCTAAATCAGTTGTCCAAGTGGGACGAGTCAGAGTTGTAATCATCTTTTTACTGTACAAATAAATTTGAAATTTTACAAAATCACCAAATCCATAAATTCATCGGTTTTTATCTGCGTTAATCTGCGTTAATCTGCGTTTAATTATTCATGAAATATTATTCCATCACAGCTAAAACTGCTTTAGGTAATAACTTTTCTTTAAACCAAACAATTCTAGCAGGGACATCATTTAATTTAACACCAGCCTTTTCTAAATTCAACCTTTCCGAAATTGCCAAAATCAAATTATCGCAATTGGCGCGACGCACCTGGGAAAACTTCTTTTGTAAATATTCTGGTCGCCAATAACCAACAATTTCTAATAAAAAAGTTCTGCCATCAGGATGAACAAGACGAAAATCAGGAATCATTACACTACCAGGAATAGGAATTAAATCAACTTCTCGCTCTAAAATCCAACCACTTTTTAAAGCATCCCATTTATCCGCAAAAGATTGTTCCAACATACTATCATAAGGCTTACCAGGGGGATAGTGAGAGACTAAACCACATTCAGAATTGAGGGTAAACCTGCCAGTTTTCCATTCATTCGTATAAAAATCTCGTGTTTGTAAAGTTGTGCTTAAACTCCATTTAGTCACATGAAGTAAAGCCGGAATCATTTTAGCTATTGATAAACCATAACGGGTACTAGGACTAAACAAACTGGTTGGACCATCAATACTAATAGTAAAACCGTGGTCAGCATCACCTTCAATATAAGCCATTAATTGAAACAACTTTAAATAGCGAAATAATAGCTTATATTCTCCTGGTACATTGCGATGAGCATTTAATACCAATTGAGTAGATTTATAAAAAACACCTTGCACCTGAGATAAATTATAACGATGTAATAAATCTTCAGGTTTAGGGGCATCAAAAGCGGTTAAGATTTTATTTTCAGATAAATCAGCATAAAGACCATCACGCACCTGAATGGGTAAAACCTCATGTTGTAATTCCTGACTTAATTGATCAGCAACCTGAGTCAAAGTAACTTCCGTAGCTGCTCGACCAGGAACAGATTTTGCAGCCAAAGCAAAAACCCGTTCTCGTAACATAATAGGTTCGAGAGGACTAACAACCGCAAAAGTGCAGAAACTACTTTTCAGAATATAAGCCAAACCGCGCTTCATTCGATAATCAGTAGAATCACCTTCAAAATCTGCCAATTGACGTTCAAGAACCCCTTGAGATTTTCCCACCGCCTCTTGAAAAAAACTAATTAAATCACCAGCTAAACCCAAATGTTTTTGATCAAGTTTCAGTCTCTTCGGGATAATTTCCTCCCCGTTTTGACGATGAATCAACAACTCCGTTTGTAACATCCTTTTTCCCAGTTGAATAATTAATTTCTAACTGTTCAGCCGCCCGCAAATCTCCTTCCTTTTCTCTTTCCTTGCCACCCCCATAAACAACCCTTAAATTCCCTTTTCTATCCTTCTTCTCATTCCTCTTATCTTCCTTACTTTGCGAACTTTGCGAACTTTGCGGTTCATTACCTCTTAAACCTCGTCTCCTAGCAGAAGTTCCCTCCTCACTTGTATCCTCAGCTATAACTTCATATAAAATCGCCTGTTTATTTTCCAGATTTCCCTTACGTAAAACCCTACCCAAACGCTGAATATATTCCCTAGCTGAACCAGTACCAGAAAGAATAATAGCGATAGAAGCAGCGGGGACATCAACACCTTCATTTAAGACATGAGAAGCTACTAAAGTATTATATTCACCCTCCTTAAACTTAGATAAAATTTCATGCCTTTCTTTCACCGGAGTTTGATGAGTGATAGCAGGGATTAACAAATCCTGAGAAATGCGGTATACAGTAGCATTATCAGCCGTAAAAATCAACACCCTAGAGGGGTAATGTTCAGCTAATAAATCCATCAAAATTCTGAATTTACCATCAGTCCCCAGAGAGATTTCTTTTGCTTGACGATGTGCTAACATCGCTTTACGTCCAGCTTGCGATCGCGCACTCATTTGCACAAAAGTTTGCCAACCTTGCAAGCTACCCAAAGAAATGCGAGATTGCTTTAAAAAATCATTGCGGGTTTGAATTAACTGATTATATCTTTCCCGTTCAAGTTGAGATAACTTAACTTTGATCTGCACAACTTGATGTTCTGCTAAAGCCTTACCTGCCAAATCTTCAGCACGTTGGCGATAAACTTCTCTGCCAATGAGAATATTTAAATCAGCGTGTTTACCATCTGTGCGTTCTGGTGTGGCAGAAAGTCCTAAGCGATAGGGTGCGATCGCATATTCAGCAATGACCCGGTTAAAATCTGTAGGTAAATGATGGCATTCATCAAAAATAATCAAAGCATATTTATTACCCAAACTTTCCGCATGAATAGCCGCACTGTCATAAGTTGCTACCAAAATCGGTGTTCTATCCCGTGAACCACCTCCTAACAAACCCAACTCCACATCAGGAAAAGCCGCTGTCAAGTGTGCATACCACTGGTGCATCAAATCCAAAGTGGGAACAACAATTAAGGTGGTGCGCGGTGTCGATTGCATCGCCATTTGCGCTAAATACGTCTTTCCCGCCGCCGTTGGCAATACCACAACCCCCTGCCTTCCCGCCAACTTCCAAGCTGCTAAAGCCTCATTTTGGTGGGGATATGGAGTCATTTCTAAACTGGGAATCAATTCTAGAGGATAAAATTTCTTAGCTTCATCAGTAAAGTTTGTATCTTCTGCTTGTAGTGCTTCGACTAAACAACGGTATCTAATCGCCGGAATGCGGAATTTTTCAACTCTATCATCCCATGTAGCAAAATCTATCCAAGCTTTGCACCGGGGTGGAGGGTGTAAAATTAAGGTGCCACGATCAAAAGTTAAGATGGGGTTGCGACCCATGTTAGGTTTTCTCCCAACTCGTTCATATTTAACTACTCATAACCTAAAACGTGCATGATTCCCAAACGAGATTTTGGTATAACTCGACTAGAGGGGCTGTTTACTCCTGAAATATTGGACTTGCAAATAGATGTAAGCCTGGTTAAATCATACAGAGAACAGCGGCGGCGCTTTATACTCAAGCGTTTAGAATTGCAAACAAAAATAATGCTCATTGTGGGTTTAACACTGACTGTTTTTTTTGTTTGGGTAAATCAGCAACCCCAAGAAAAATTATATGCTGTTCAAATTGGGTTATTAATTGAATTTTTTATTGTGATTTGTTGGTTCTTGTGCAGAACTAAAATAGGTGAACGTTACCCCCACGTGATGCTTTTAAATTTATCCTGGTCAGTAACTTGTGTAATCCAAATTTATACAGCAGTTTTATTTAATTTCGTAGAGCCTTTTACTAATATTTGGAATTTGATGTTTATCACTCAAGCAACACTTATCCCTGTATTATGGCGAACTCATCTCATATCACAAATGGGGACAATTATCTGTTATTTAGGATTATACCTGATCTATCGTCCCCAATTTAGGCATCCATTATATTTTTACGTAGAAAATGGAATTTATCTATTTTGGACAGGAACTATCTGTGTATTTTCCGTATATTTATATGAGCGACTGAAAAAACAGGAATTTAGAGCTAGACAAGAATTAGAAATAGCCCAAAAACAATCAGAAAAACTGATTTTAAATATCTTACCTCAGGTGATAGCTGATCAATTAAAACAACAACCTACAACCATTGCTGATAGTTTTTTAGAAGTGACGGTATTATTTGCTGATATTGTCGGATTTACAGAACTTTCTAGTCACACTTCCCCACCGCAATTAGTGGAGTTATTAAACGAAATATTTTGCTTATTTGATGAATTAGCAGAACTGCATGGAATCGAGAAAATTAAAACCATTGGTGATGCTTATATGGCAGTGGCAGGTTTACCTAATCATCGCAGTGATCATGCCATAGCTATAGCGAATATGGCATTAGATATGCAACAGGCTGTAACTCAATTTAACCAAGAACAAAATCAATCATTTCGCATCCGTATAGGAATTAGCACGGGTCCGGTAGTCGCCGGGGTGATAGGATTAAAAAAATTTGCTTATGATCTCTGGGGAGATACAGTTAATACTGCTAGTAGAATGGAATCACATGGCATACCAGGTTGTATTCAGGTTTGTGAAGATAGTTATCATCTATTAAAAGAAAACTATTTACTGAAAAAACGCGGCTTAATAAAAATTAAAGGTAAAGGAGAAATGAACACTTATTTACTTCTGGGATCCAAGTTAAATAATTAATAAGTTTTCTTGCCATCGACACTACTAACAATATAGAAATGATAGACTTTATACTAGAAAATATGTGGGTGCATGAATTTTTACTACTTTAGGTAGATTCATAATTGGGAAATATAAGTTTTCTCTTCTCTTGTTGCATAATATGTTTGGAGTTATATCGCAGTGTCGCACAAATTAGATGACTTAGAGTAGCTTACAGCACTAAAGGAGATGCCACATTGAAAGGAAGAGGTTTACTTCTATCAAAGTATTCTGTGGCTATTACATCTGTTAGTATTGCCTTGGTACTCACATTAGTGTTACAGCCATTTCTACAACAATCTATTTTTCTGGTATTTTATGCTGCTATAGCAGTTAGTACCTGGTATGGTGGCATCAAGCCAGGGGTATTAGCTACTGTTTTGTCTACTCTAACTGCCAGCTACTTTTTTATCAATCCTCAATTTTCATTTTTTGTTGACAATATCAACAGTGTAATTAAGTTAATCTTGTTTATGCTGGTGACAATATTCATCAGTTGGCTCAACTCAGAATTACGCAATGCTAAACAAAAGTTAGAAATAAATGTCCAATATCTAGCAGCAAGTGAATCTCGATTTCGACGGTTGAAAGAAGCCAATATCATTGGTGTGATTATTGCTGATATCAATAGCACAATTTTAGAAGCCAATGATGCCTTTTTAAAGATGGTGGGTTATACAGGAGAAGAACTACTGACAGGACGAATAAACTGGAGAGAAATGACACCTCCAGAGTATATTGAACAAAGTGATCGCGCAGCAGCAGAACTGAAAAAAAAAGGAGTTTGTCAACCTTTTGAGAAGCAATACATCCGCAAAGATGGCAGCCGCGTTAGTATTCTACTCGGTCTGGCATTATTAGAAAATAATTCTGAGCAAGTAATTGGTTTTGTTGTCGATGTGAGCGAACAGAAACAAGCAGAAGAGTCTCTGCGCCAACAGGAAGAACAACTACGCCTAATTACTAATTCCTTGCCAGTACAGATTTCTTATGTTGATGCTCAACAACGTTATCGTTTTAATAATAAAAGATATGAAGAATGTTTTGGTATACCCGCATCTGAAATCTATGGTAAGCACCTGAAAGAACTTTTGGGAGAATCAGTTTATCAGTCAATTTATCCCTATATAGAAACAGTATTATCAGGAGAACAAGTCAACTATGAAACTCAAATATTTTATCAAGATGGGACAAAATATGATACAAATGTTACTTATATTCCCCAATTCAATCAACAGGAACAAGTTGCAGGATTTGTGGCTTTAATTAGAGATATTACAGAGCAAAAACAAGCAGAATTAGCACTCAAAAAGAGTAAAGAAAAATTTCGGAAACTAACAGAAAAAGTGCGCGTAATCCCTTGGGAAGCAGATCCAAAAACCGGGAATTTTACTTATGTTGGTCCACAAATCGAAGAAATTCTTGGTTATGCAGTTACTGACTGCTATGATGATAACTTTTGGCTAAAACACATTCACCCAGAAGACAAAGAATTGGCAATTAATTATCGCCTCATCAGTTCACAATTACTAGAAAATTACGAATTTGAATATAGAATATTGGCCGCAGATGGGAGAATAGTTTGGCTGTATGACATTGTGAATGTGGGACGGGGTAAAAATGGTATAACGCATTTACATGGTTTTATGATTGATATTACCGAACGCAAGCAAGCAGAACAAGAAAGAGAACAATTACTAGCGCGAGAACAAGCAGCTAGAACGGAGGCAGAAACAGCTAACCGCATCAAAGATGAATTTTTAGCCACACTTTCCCACGAACTTCGTACCCCCCTCAATGCCATGCTGGGGTGGACACAGCTGCTCAAAAGTCGTAAATTTGATGAGATTACCACAGCCAAAGCATTGGAAACTATTGACCGCAATAGTCGCGCTTTGGCTCAATTAATTGAAGACGTATTAGATGTTTCCCGGATTATTCGTGGTAAATTGCGCTTAAACTTGCATCCCCTTGAACTCGCCCCAGTAATACAAGCAGCGATAGAAACTGTGCGTCCAGCCGCAGATGCGAAAGAAATTACCATCGAGTCTCAATTTGACTCCAGCTTGGGGGTTGTGATGGGTGATGCTAACCGCTTACAACAAATAGTCTGGAATTTGCTTTCCAACGCCGTCAAGTTTACACCTAAGTGGGGAAGAGTTGAGATCAAAATAGAGCGTGTTAATTCCCGTGTGCAAATTAAAGTTAGTGATAACGGTACAGGTATTAGTTCTGAATTTCTACCTCATGTATTTGAGCGTTTTTGCCAAGCTGATAGCTCAACTACGCGATCGCATGGCGGATTAGGATTAGGATTAGCTATAGTCCGTCATTTAGTAGAACTGCACGGGGGTACTGTTGCTGCTGATAGTCCAGGAGTAGGACAGGGATCAACTTTTATGGTCAATTTACCCATGAAAGCTATTGCTATGGAATACAGTATACCAAATCCATACCCATTCCCAAATCGGGAAGATTTTGTTAATCACCAATTATTTATCCTTCAAGATGTGCGGGTACTTGTTGTTGATGATGAAGCAGATACCCGAAATTTGCTAACCACAATTTTGGGACAATATGGCGCTCAAGTTCTGGCTGTCACTTCCGCTACAGAAGCAATGACGGCTTTATCACAATTCCACCCAAACATATTAATAAGTGATATTGGAATGCCACAAGAAGATGGCTATACACTAATTCGTAAAATTAGAAGTCTTCCTAGTCATGAAGGAGGAAAAATTCCCGCAGTTGCACTAACAGCTTATGCTAGAGCAGAAGACCGCACCCAAGCTTTATTAGCAGGCTTCCAGTTACATATTCCTAAACCAGTAAATCCTGCGGAACTAGCTGCTGTAGT
>RDYJ01000058.1 GCA_004293145.1 Nostocales cyanobacterium
TTACTTTAGTTGTACGTGAGCATATTTTTGCTAATCTTAATAGCGATTCCATGATCTACAGTGCATAGATAATATTTTTTGTCAATGCGTAAGTCCTATCTAACTAGAAAAACGAGCAGTATGGAGGAGAATTAGCTGGATTTTTGATAACTGCATTTACCCCACGGATAAATCCAAAATCCAAAATCCAAAATCCAAAATCCAAAATCTAAAATCTAAAATCGGATGGACGATGTTGAATCCAAGGATTAGCTGCTTCTAATTGTGCAGCTAAACTGATCAAAGTAGACTCAGCAGCAGGTTTACCAACTAACTGCACACTCATGGGTAAACCATTACTATCAAAACCGACAGGAATAGCTATAGCAGGTAATCCTGTGGCATTTGCTACAGGACAAGGGGCAACCCAATTAATAATATTTTGGAATGTTTCTTCAGGACTCAAATCTGCCCATTCACCCACACGAATCGGTGAATGCAAATAAACAGGCAAAACTAACACATCGATGTTATCAAAAAACGCGACAATTTGGCGCGAAACTATTTGCATTTGTGCCAATGCTTGCAAATATTCAGCCGCAGAACCAGTTCTAGCTAATAACCAACGATTCAAAGGTTGTAAAGCTTCTGGGGGTATTCCTGCTGCTGCTATTCCAGATTGCCAAACAATTTGAAATGGTTCTACTAAACTACTAAAATCAGGACATTTTTCTGCTATTTGGTGTCCAAATTGTTCTAATAATTGAACTGTTTGTAATACCCCTTGTTGACAGTTAGCGTCTGCTGTTCCCAAGGGAGGAATAGTGGTACTAAAAGCTATTTTTAGATTAGTGGTTTTTACTTGGGTAGCTGTCAGAAATGAAGGTTGTGGATCTGGCAACCAATAAGGATCTCCGGTAAAATAGCCAGATATAACGTCTAACATGGCGGCGGCATCTGCTACAGTTCTGGCGATGGGCCCGTTAACAGCTATGCCTCCGAGCCTATCACCAACTGGCGCTTTTGTGACTCTTCCTCTGGATGGTTTGATGCCCACTACACCACAACAAGCCGCAGGACCACGAATTGAACCACCCCCGTCTGAACCTTGAGCGATCGCACTTAATCCCGCTGCTACTGATGCAGCTGCACCACCGCTAGAACCACCGGGGGTATATTCTAAATTCCACGGGTTTCTAGCTGGGGGAAATCCCGCAGGTTCGCTGTAAGGATAAGAACCTAATTCGGAAGTGGCCGTTTTACCAAGAATCGTAAAACCGGCTTGTTTAATTTTGATAACTACGCCATCATCATGGTTAGCGATATTATTTACTAATACCGGATTTCCGTAAGTGCAGGTAACACCAGCTACGGCGTTTAAATCTTTAATAGAAATTGGTACACCAAAAAAAGGCGGTAGTTCTGAAGCGGTTGTGAGTAATTCTGTTTTGGTTTTAGCGTCAGCAATGGCTAACTCTGATGTGACGGTAAAATAACTTCCTAATTGGGGATTGAAGCGGGAAATCCGTTCTAAATAGATTTCTACCAAATCTAAAGGTGATACTTCTCGACGACGGATTAATTGCGCTAATTCTAAAGCTGGGGTAAAAGCTAAATCAATTTCATTCATTGTTATCGCAGGGAACAGGGTTAAAAGTCTTGTTGTATCTAAGTTTTATACATCTACCAGGAGTTATAGCTTTTGTATATTTCACAATTATTAATTTAGACTCTTGATCTTACTTCTACTTTTTAGCAAGCTCTGATTTTCAGATGCGTATATCTAGAGATACAAACTTGATTAAGATTTTGGCTGTGTTCTCAAGGAAGCATCCTTCCTAAATAAATATAAATCAAAATGCGATCGCTTTGTAAATCAGTGCAATCGCAATTTTCCACCCAAGCTAATGACGATGTTGATGACGAGATGCAATAAATAGCACAGCCATCATACCCAGGGGTAAAAGTGTGGAAGGTTCCGGTACAGATTGGGGAGGTTGATAATTAGTATTCAGATTGCCTACCATAGCAATTAAATCATTATCACATTCTGGGGCTAAGTGAGCGATGAAATTACCATCAGGTAATAGATTTCTGGCAAAACTGAAAGCCAAGGTTTGAGTACCTGTAGCCCCAAAATGAGCAAAATTAAGTCCTAAATTGCTAGTATCATTGAATAGATTCACATTACCAATCTTTTGTCCCTGAGCAATCACATTTTGAACATGATGATTTTCATGGAAATAAGTATTATTAGCTTCTAAATCACCATGATAAGGGTTTCCTCCTTTACTAATTACCCTGTTGTTGTAACCCTGTAAACTCGCATTTTGTAACAGCAAACCATTCTCTTGAGCAATAGCTTTGGCTGTGACATTTTGATAAACTCCTAATTCCGATACACCTGAATCATTTGCTGTCCAATGTACACCGAATAATTGACTAGCAGCATTAGCATCATCTAGCGGTTTTCCCGTAAAATTTAGGAATAAATCTCCCCAAGCAACATGAAAATCATGAGCATAAATATTGCTAATTCCTTCAGCAGGTAAATTGGTATTAATCGCAAAGGTGATATCGTTAGCAGTTTCCTTCATTGCTAACCCATAAATTTCGTAAGGTGATTCACCAATAACAACACTTGGTGATAAACCATCATTAAAAGAATCAACAGTGTAATACCATTCACCTAACAGAATAGCAGCCTGAGCAGGTTGATAAGTAGATATTAAGCCTAAACTAGTAGCAAGTAATCCTAACAGCAATTGTGTAGCTTTTTGGTACAGCATGAAAATTTTTATCCTCTGTTAATGGGTAAATTTATTAACAGAACAAGATAACTTTCTCACTATATTTTGGTGATTAATTTTACAAAACTTTAGATTACAAAACTTTAAAGTTGTACAGATAGAAAAAACAATATCCCCAACTTTTGGAAAAAGTCAGGGATCTGTGCCAGATTTCTATTAATTTGAGTTAAAGTTTGGATCTATCAGTTAAAATCTCATAACCGCTTTCTGTGACTAACACAGTATGCTCAAATTGAGCAGACAAAGCATTATCAACTGTTACCGCAGTCCATCTATCAGCTAAAATTCGGGTATTTTTAGAACCAGCATTTAAAATAGGTTCAATCGCTAAAGTCATACCAGCACGTAATTTCACATTGGGAATATCACGAGTCCGATAGTTAAAAACCGCTGGTTCTTCGTGTAAATTTCTACCTACACCATGACCTGTAAATTGTTCAACCACACTAAATTTATTAATTTTTACATGGTCTTCAATCGCACCAGCAATTTCTGATAGATGGACACCAGCTTTTACCTGTTCAATACCTTTAAACAAAGCTTCTTCAGCTACACGAATCAATTTAGCAGCTTCTGGAGTTACATCACCTACTGCAATTGTTATACAAGAATCACCGTGGAAATTCTGGTAATAAGCTCCTGTATCAACCTTTAAGACATCTCCAGCCCGAATCACCTTTTTAGGGCTAGGAATGCCATGTACAACTTCATTATTAATACTGGAACAAATCGAAGCCGGAAAACCGTGATATCCTTTAAAGCTAGGTGTTGCACCCATTTCTCGGATACGTTTTTCTGCGTGAGCATCCAAATCAGCAGTAGTCATTCCTGGTTGCACTAGCTCAGAAATTTCTTTGAGAACGGTGGCGACAATTTTGGCCGATTGTCGCATAATTTCAATTTCGCGGGGAGATTTAATTTCAATGCCCCGGCGTTGTCTTGGTGCAGGTTTCGGCTGGGCTGGTTGAGAAAGCAAGTTACTGAAAATGTTCATCATGAAATTTAGTAATTACCGGCGCTTTACGGCTTAGGTGTCGAGTTGTGGAGATTTATTGCGAAAAATATCTATATTTACGTTAACTTATTTTGGGCTGCTAGAGAAACACAGGTAATTGGTCAGGGGTAACGCATCTAATCTGTTTTGACAAAATGTAACTTATATGAATAGATATGAATGCTTACTGCAAAAGTTCTTGGCCAGATTCACTTACCTGTCACCACTTTATGGATTCTTTATCTATCAATTCTCTACTGGAAGACTTGAAAAATCCTGATGCTTTGGTCCGTGAGCAAGCTACTCGAAAAATTTGGCGGTTCTGGTTTCAGCAAAAGGGAATATATGGGCTAGAAAAGATTGACTATAGTCAAAAGCTGATCGATGCTGGGGAAATAGCCACAGCTGAAGAAGTATTAACAGAACTTATTCAATCACAACCAGATTTTGCTGAAGCTTGGAATAGACGTGCTTTTTTATATTACAGCATAGGCAATTATCAAAAATCTTTAGCTGACTGTCAGATGGTTGTGCAGCTAAATTCAGTACATTTTGGCGCACTTCATGGTATGGGCTTGTGTTATGCAGCATTAGGAAAATATGGTGAGGCGATTCAGGCTTTTCAACAAGCATTGAAAATTCAACCCTATTCCTTAATTAATCAAAAATTGATTCTTGAATGTACACTTAAACTCAATTAAACATGGACGGTTAATTGATCACAAGAGAAGAAAATAATACTATTCCCTCCTGATTTAAAGACCTTCCAAATAACTCAAAAGGTCTACCATTTCTTGGGCGCTGGGCTGAAATTTCGGCATGGGAGGCGTTTTACCACTAATTACTTGGTTAATCAACCCATATCGAGATTTGCGCTTGGAGACAGCTTGTAAGCTTGGTCCGACGAATCCATCAGCTTCCCATCCATGACAACCAGCACAATTAATTTGAAAGATAGCCTTTCCCTGTTCTGGGTTGCCTGTCAGCGATAAAACGTTTTTCACGTAAGGATCAGAGGCTTGAACTATCTGAACACCAAGAATAGTCAAAGGGATGGCGATGAGTATCGCTAAAGCCAACAAAGCGATCCACTGAATCAAAGTTTCAGATTTGGTAAGCTGGTTATCCAAGAGGTTTGCTTTTACAGTCTAGGTGTACAAAAAACTTTTCATTTCCTACACATAGCTTAAAATTTCTTGATTGTACCTGCAAGCACAGATGAAAATTTTTAGATAGTCGTTACATTCCAAAAACAGTGTAGGGCGCTGGATTGATGCGGGATTTGGTAAAATCAAAAACAGGAAACGAATCTTGAAAATTTGCAAAGAGGAGATTTACAGTGGTTGAACCCCTTCTGTCAGGTATTGTTCTGGGTCTGATTTTCGTCACCCTTAGCGGACTCTTTTACGCTGCCTATAAGCAATACAAGCGCCCTACCGAGTTGGGCGGCTGAGTTCTCAGGGGTGATACTGCTTCCCTGTGATGTGGCTATAAGTTAATCCCCCCAACCCCACGCCAGTTCGCACAACGGCGGGAATCCCCGCAAGCGACTGGCTCCCTTTAAAAAGGGGGGGCTAATAACTCCATCACTCGCTCTCCTGTGAGTCCAAAATTGTGTAAAAAGTTAGTGCTGTGTTGCCATAAACTTTTTGATGGCAGATTTGCCAATTTTGTATTTCTGGGGGTGTCAAATTAGGATTATGTTCGACGGCTATTTCCCCATGCCTATCTAAGAGTTGATGGTGAGCGATCGCTTCTAATACTGGCTCATATAAACCACTGGCATAAGGTGGATCAAAATATATTCTGTTAAATTTTTGACCTGATAATTTTTTTAATTGCTGGAGTACATTTCCCCGCAATATTTGAAATTTTTGTTCATTATTAACTACCTGCTGCCAATTTTGTTGAATAATGGCACAGGCTCGACTTGATTGTTCAATTCCTACTACTAAGCTGGCTCCCCTACATAAAGCCTCAGCACCCATTGAACCACTACCGGCACACAAATCTAACCAGCGACAATTATCAATTTCTCCCTGCCAAATATTAAAAACGGCCTCCCGTACTCGCGCACTAGTCGGTCTAGTTTCTTGTCCTGGCAAAGTTTTTAACAGACGATTCCCGTAAATTCTCAAACTCATTGGTTATTGGTCATTGCTCATTAGTCATTAGTCATTAGTTATTAGTCAACTGACAACTGACAAAGAAAGCAAATTTTTATTAAGCAGGGATTTTTTCACGGACTTGAGCCACAAAATTAGATAAAACTTGCAATCCTATATTAGAGGATTTTTCGGGATGGAATTGAACCGCCATGAGATTTTCATGGGCGATCGCTGCTGTGATAGTTTGACTGCCATGAGTCACTGTAGCTGCTCTAATTTGCGGTTCAGTTGGCTCAACATAGTAGGAATGGACAAAATAAACCCAAGGTTGAGCGGGTAAATGTTCCCACAAAATACTTTTTGGTTGAGTCAGTTGCAGTTGATTCCAACCCATGTGGGGAATAGCAATACCGGCTTCTGAACGAAATCGCCGCACTTTTCCGCGTACAATTCCTAGTCCTGGTTGAGTTCCTTCGGCGCTAGATTCAAACAAAATTTGCAGTCCTAGACAAATACCTAAGAAGGGTTTACCAGATGCGATCACATCCTTAATAGGTTGTTCCAAACCACGCGATCGCAAGTGTTGCATGGCGGGATCAAATGCTCCTACTCCTGGCAAAACTACAGCATCTGCTTGTTCTAACTCCTTGGCAGAATAAGTTACTTTAGGAGTTGCACCAGCTTTTTCTAAACCTTTACAGACTGAGTGCAAATTTCCCATCTCGTAATCTACGACTGCAATTACTGGCATTTACCTGCTCCTTGTAAATTTATTAGGGAGGGCATTTATATTCTAATTCTAAATAATATTTTTTATGCAGAAAAAAATCTTATTAACTTCTTTTGACACTTGGCTGAGTGAACAACAGTCAAATTCTGCTGATGATTTGTTACTCGAACTAGCCAAAATGGCTTCTATCTATCATGATTTAACTTTTCTGCGACGGCTACCTGTAGATGTTGCGGTTGCCAGTTCTCGCGTCATTACCAAAATCAATGAACTCCAACCTGATTATGTTATCTGTTGTGGTATGGCTGCTAGTCGGAAAAATTTAAGTGTGGAAGTCGTAGCCAGTATCATGTCTGTACAGGCTACGGATATTGCATCTCTAGATTGTGCAGAAAATTTTTTGCCAACAACTTTGCAATCAACTGTTGATGTTGAACAATTAGTAGCTGGAACAGCGGCAGTTGAGATTAGCTACGACTGTGGTAAATTTGTGTGCGAAGGTCTTTATCATTCAGTGTTGGACTACCTGAGTCAATCTCAACTACCCATTCCTTGCATCTTTGTTCATGTCCCGATTTTGAATCAAGAAAATTTGATAGACATTCTTGCTGATTTTGTTTTAATCATTAATCAACTGGCACTTATATAAGATTGTCAGCGTCTTTGTAGGATATTTTTAGAAAAACTTTTCTCTGTATTATGTTGCCACTATTACTCGGTTTGACTCTCGCTCAAGCAACTCCAGCCACACCACCACCAGAAGAAGTTGTCCAACCACAAGAGGTACGGGCTTTACCTGGACGGTTGGATAGTGTGCCAGTATTTAATAGCAATAGCCCAGAATTGGTATTAAAAGCAGGAATTTTACTTTCTACTTTTCCTGGGGATGGTAAAAAAGTCCCAGCAGCACATTTAAATTTTCCGCTTCGCGGGCGGTTTGATGTTTTTGCTCATCATGTTGCTAAAGCCGAACCACCAGAAAATTTACGTTCTCTTTACCAGGGAATAATCTTGTATAACCCTGGTGCTAAACCAGTGAAAGTGAATATATTGCAAGGGGCAAGTTATTTAAGTCAACCAGATGCACCATTTATTCAATTAGATTCTTTTATTCCCAATGATTCGGGTACGGTGTTTGCAGGTCCTGGTAGTCGGGTGATGTCTGATGTATTAAGAGGAAGACGACAAAATATTTTTCCTGCTCAAATTGTCATTCCTCCTGGGGAAAGTCAGATGTTATTCAATTTACCAATTCCCGTGCAAGGATTGACACCACCTCTGAATGGTCGATCTACTTATATGCGACTGTTGAGTAATGGGACTGTTTATGCTGCTAGTTTAGCTATGTTTGCACAGACAAATGCTGATGGTAGTGAACGTGCGCCCAATTTAGCAGAGTGGCAAAATTTATTAAATAATGGTGAGTTATCGACACCGAGAGATAAAACCCCGACTCCTATACAGGGAACTGGTAAACCTGCAATTTATGGACGGGTTGCAGGTGTTGCGCGTGGTTCTCAATGGCGATCGCTCTTAACAGATAATCCTAAAAGTAAGTATTTAACAATTCCCCAACCAGGTCAAGCTTTTTCTTATGCTTTAAGTACGCTGCATGGTGGTACTTTTGGGACTGGTCAAATTCAAAGCGCACCTATGTTAGTGCGTTATCCTGATACAGCTTATTTTGCTCATGGTAATTATGGCATTCAATATAGTTTGAGGTTGCCTTTATCTAACAATTCTCAAACTTCGCAAACTGTAAGTGTGTCTTTGCAAACTCCACTCAAGGAAGATCAGTTAACGAAATCAGGTTTACGCTTTTTTACTACACCAGCGCGTCAAGTTTTCTTCCGGGGGACTGTGCGGGTACGTTATCGGGATGAACAAGGTAAATCAACTACTAAGTTTGTGCATTTGGTACAAAAGAGAGGTCAACCTGGAGAACCTTTGGTGTTATTAAATATGAAACCGGGTGGTTCTTCGTTGGTGGAAGTTGATTTTCTATATCCTCCTGATGCTTCTCCTCCACAGGTTTTAACTGTTTCGACGCAGAAGTAATGTAGGTGACAGGTGACAGTAAATAGGCAGGGGAGCAGGGGGAGAAGATTTTTACCAATTACCCATTACCAATTACCCAATGCCTAATTACCTAAATTGTCAGAATCAGGATTTCCAGGATTTAAGGATTTACAGGATGAAAAGATGTTCAGATTTTTGATTGAGAAGATAATTTTATCAGTAAATCTCAAGATTCTGGAAATTGTCAGAATCAGGATTTCCAGGATTTAAGGATTTCATGATCCAAGGCTTTATATGATTGTCCGCGTAGCGTGCCGGAGGCATTACCGCAAAGGGCGCAAAGGATACAAAGGTAAGAGAGTTTCAGAGGGTTTTTGGTATATACCTCAAATGCTTAACGCAAAAAAATGAGGATACGTCTCAGCATACCCCCATTTTTTCAGGAAATAAATCCCCGACTTCTTCAAAAAATCGGAGATATAAATATTAAGAAATATCTTGCAGTTCAGCAGTACGAACAGAAAGCACCTGAGTTTGATTTCCTCTTTGCACTTTCACCTGCAACATTTCACCCAAACGACTATCTTCCACAACTCCTTGCAATTGTTCCGCAGTGGCAATTGGTTTATTATCAATCTGTACAATTACATCTCCGCGTCGAATCCCCGCAGTTGCAGCAGGAGAATTAGGTACAACTCGCATCACTAAAACGCCATTAACTTCAGGAATTTCAATTGCAGAATTAGGATCAGAATTATTTTGTCTAGCTAACTGGGGTGTTAAAGTTATCATTTGTACCCCTAAATATGGGTGAACAACTTTACCATCACGTTGCAGTTGTGCAGCGATCGCTTTTGCTTTATCAATAGGAATAGCAAACCCAATTCCCATCGCATCTGCACGAATCGCAGTATTAATCCCAATCACCTCACCTTGACCATTTAACAACGGACCGCCAGAGTTACCGGGGTTAATAGCTGCATCAGTTTGAATGAAATCTAAACGTTTATCACTAATTCCCACCTGGGCGCTAGAACGTTTTAAAGTGCTGACAATACCCAAAGTGACAGTATTATCAAATCCTAACGGATTACCAACAGCGATCGCCCAATCTCCCACCTGCACATTACGGGAAGAACCTAAAGGTGCAACGGGTAAATCGTTACCAGCATTAATCTTGACAACCGCCAAATCTGTCACTTCATCAATGCCTTTAACTTTACCTTTAAAAGTGCGACCATCTTTCAACCGTACAGTAACCTTATCAGCTTGATCAACAACATGGGCATTAGTGAGAATAATCCCACTTTTATCCAGAATAAAACCAGAACCTAGACCCCGTAATTGTTCAGTTGGTGACATTTGAGGGAAACTTTCACCAAAAAACCGCCGAAAAAATGGGTCTTCCATCACCGGATCAACACGGCGAGTAATTGTTTTTTCAGTATCAATTCTCACCACAGCAGATCCCACACGATTTACCGCCGCTGTCACAAAGCTACTGCTACCAATAGCATCAACAGCAGGAGATGTTTTTTGAGTAACCGCTGTATCCGGTGCAGGTTCAGCTTGGGAAGGTAAAACCTGCAAACAAGAAACCGTTAGCACCACTCCTAAAACAATCGCTAAAACATGGGTACTGAGTTGGCGTATAGACCGGGGTACTTGGAAAAATTGCATAATCACAACCTAATCTAGAAGCCTAATGTTTGCTATTTAGTCAGAAATCTAGCTACACTTATGTTTATAGCTTGCTTACAAATCCCTGCATATTGAAGTTTTTACCTTACTTCCATTAATTAACCGCCGGATTTATACTGGGGTCAATCCAAAATCCAAAATTGGATGACTTCCGCTGTAACAAGTTATGTAATCACGTTAATTGAACATTGATGAACCAGGCTATTATGGAAATTTGCCTGATCTAGTTCGGTTTTTCACCCAATCTACAATCTAAAATCTTTAATCTCAAATCACTCTAGGCTAGGATCTAATTAATACCAAAACCAGAATGACCCATGAATGGATCAAACCAATTAGCTGAAGAGTCCTTGCCTGCATCTGGGCAAGTAGAACACGCACACCATCACCATACTAACCACCAACATTCAGATCATACTCCAGGAGCAGTTGAATCAGTTCATCCTCATGTTCATAGTGAAGAGTCCTTACGGCGCATTGTTAACCGACTTTCTCGTATAGAAGGACACATTCGCGGTATCAAGACAATGGTACAGCAAAATACCCCTTGTCCTGATGTTTTATTACAAGTTGCTGCCGTCAGAGGTGCATTAGATAAGGTAGCACGAATTGTTTTGGATGAACATCTAACAGAATGTATTGCTAGAGCTTCAGAAAATGGCAATATCGATGTAGAAATTGAACAACTCAAAGCTGCCTTAGATCGGTTTTTGCCGTAGGTTGACAGCAGCAGTCATTTGCACCTAACGATCTTCTATATTCCTATCCGTTAAATTCTTTTGCTCTGGAATGCTACGGATACGGTTCATTTGAGTTAAAGCATACTTTGCTGTTTCCTGGACTTCTGGATTTGGATCTTCCAGCGCATGAAATAACATCTTGCTCATTTGCCCCATAATGTCGTAAATACGCACTAAATCACGAATCGCATTTTGTCTGACTTGGGGATTTTCATCTTGCAAGGATATTGCTAAAGCGCGGTTCATCGGTTTAAGCGTGCGCGTCCCAATTTCTGCCAAAGCTGATAAAATCAGACTTTGTTGTTGAGAATCTGCATCAATCATCAAGTCTACTAAAGGTTGAACTGCTCGTGAGTCACCTTGTTGAGCTATATTCCAAATCGCTTTTCTTTGCTGTATCAAATCCGTACTACGTAAATCTACCATAAATCTCTCAACCAAATTGAGTGGAGAGACAACAGATGTTTGTTCAATAGGTAATATGTCTGTAGAAATTGGTGATGGCAGATTAGATACAGGATTGAGAAAAAATTGCGGACTTTTTTCAACAGATGGACTCAGCAGGTTCGGTTCGGAAGTTCCAGCCGCTAAGGCTGGTTTTCTATCCACTAATTTTTGTGCAAGATATAAAAATACACTCAAACTGCCTAAAACGCCAAAACTGATTAATTTCCACCAAACATCATTTCCCTGTAAAGGTTGTGTGTTCTGATTTTTTTCCTGCGCTACGGTAGTGTCAGTGTTACATTTAATTTTCCCAGCTAAAACTTCTTTGATACGCTGTCTGGTAGTCCAGTCAGCAACGCCATCTGCTCTTTTTAAACCTCGTTCTTGCTGAAATTGAGCGACAGCATTTTGAAAACTGGGGCTGTAGACTCCATCTAATGAACCATTGTAATAACCTAAAGCTTTGAGTTGGACTTGCACTACTTGGACTTCTGCACCTTGAACATCTGCATTAAGAACCTTTGGCTGTACAGGTATTTCTTGAACTGTAGCAGTTAGGGCGCGACTTGGGTATAAACCAAGGCACAGACAAGAGGATAATATCAGGAGGGAATTGGTAATTGATAATTGATAATTGATCATCGATAATTGCTTTTTATCCCTCATATTTCTGATCTCCGACCGATTAATTTAGGGTATTAAAGAGATATTATTCAGATTCTCTCACAATTTAGGTGAATATGTTCTATTTTTTAGTGCCAGATGCTTCTAAAATTGCTGGCGGTTTATTAGTATTTTCACTGTTGGCAATTTGGCGATTTTGCCCTGGGAGGCTTTCCCGTTGGTTGATTAAATATATACTGATTAAAGTTAGGCTAACTCCTGTCCATTGAATCGGGGTGAGAACTTCTGAGAGAAAAAGATGACCAAAGATCAACGCAAACACAGGTGTAAGAAAGGTGAGAGAACTTAAACTGGTTAGATTACCACTAGAAGCAAAATAGAAGAATAAACCATAAGCGATCGCGCTGCCAAATATAGTTGCATAACTTAAAGCTAACCAGTCAGATACAACCAAATTGTCCCAATGTTGGGACTCCACAACTGAAGAAATTCCCCATAATGGCAAACCTGCTAAAATCATGTGCCATCCTGTAGCTGTTACCGGATCAGTATATCTACAAACAAACCGAATCAGTACAGTCCCTACAGCCATTGATAAAGCTGCTAATAACATTAACCACTCACCGCTTGCAAACAACTGTTGCCAATTGTCGGTTGTAATATTTACCCCTGAGTCAAGAAGATGAAAAATCCACTCTTGGGGTAAACCAATTAAACTAATACCTGCTACTCCCAATCCTAAACCCAACCATCCCCACAATCCAATATGTTCTTGAAATAACCACAGGGACAGTAAAGCTACTGCTAAAGGTTGGGAGTCAATCATAACAGAACCTAACCCCGCGCTGGTTCTCACTAATCCCTCTGCCAAAAAGCCTTGAAATAAAGTACCATCAACAAGGGCAAATATTGTAATCCATAACCATGCTAACCATCCTTTGGGTTGGGGTCTACCCATAAAAGATGCAGCAATGAGAATTAATACCCCCGCAGGTAGTAAACGCAGTCCTGCCATAAATAGAGGTGTTGTATGAGGTATTACCCCTTTCATTGCTACCATTGCTGTACCCCAGAGGAAAAAGGGGGCAATTAACAGTAGGGAAGCTAGGGTAGATTTTGATCCTCTGAGTTGCAGTTGCATGGTTTGGTTATCGTGTTGAGTAAATTAGGTGGAAACATTACTTTACCTAATTTTACAGAATCATTTGCTTTTCTGTACGTGTAGCGTCTCACCAACCAGGAATTAATACTCAACAGTAGCATAAGTGACAAGGTGATAGGTGACAGGTGACAGTAAATAAAATAATTATGGATTACACAAATTAATATGAAACTTAATTTTCCCCCTTACTATACAACAAAATTAGGTGCTGCTTATTTAGGCAACAGCCTGGAATTAATGGCAAATATTCCTGATGAAAGCATTGATTTAATTTGCACGTCTCCACCTTTTGCACTGGTTCGTAAAAAAGAATATGGCAATGTTGATGCCGATAAATATGTTGAGTGGTTTCAAGATTTTGCGATCCACTTTCACCGAATTCTGAAACCAACAGGTTCATTAGTTATTGATATTGGTGGTAGTTGGCTTAAGGGGATGCCAGTTCGTTCACTTTATCATTTTGAATTGGTTATATCTTTGTGTAAAGCCAAAGAAAAAGGTGGATTAGGATTTTATTTGGCACAGGAATTATATTGGTATAATCCCGCTAAACTACCTACTCCAGCAGAGTGGGTAACGATTCGCAGAGAAAGAGTTAAAGATGCAGTAAATACAGTTTGGTGGTTATCAAAATCACCCCATCCCAAAGCTAATAATCGCAGGGTTTTGAAACCTTATAGTAAGTCGATGCAAAAATTGCTCAAAAATGGTTATCAACCAAAAGTTAGACCGTCAGGACATGATATTTCTCATAAATTTGGCAATGACAGCGGCGGTGCTATTCCTCCTAATATTATTGATGGACGTGAAAATATGAATCAGGAACAAATAGGAGAAGCAACTCTTTTTTTGGAAGAAAAATATTCAGAAGATTTAATCCAAGCTGTTAATGTGATTTCTGCCTCAAATACTGCTTCTAATGATTATTATCAAAAGCGTTGTCAGGCAGAAGGTTTTAAACCACATCCGGCAAGATTTCCGCACGCGTTACCAGAATTTGTGATTAACTTTTGTACAGAACCAGGTGATATTGTTCTCGATCCTTTTGCTGGTTCTAATATGACAGGTAGAGTTGCAGAAACTTTAGAAAGACGTTGGTTAGCTTTTGAGATTGATGAAAATTATATCAAAAGCTCAAAATTAAGATTTGAATAAAATTCTCGTTTGGTTGTTATCGTCAGAATCAGAATTTACAGGATTTGAAGATTAACAGGATTGAGTAATAATAAATTCTTCCTTTATCCTGCACATCCTTGAATCCTTAAAATTCTGATTCTGAAACTCTTCAGATTACCCCCTACCAAACACAGTCCCCAAAGAACGGGCTATATTTTGCGGCTGCATAGCATCCATCGCTGCGGTTGGTTCATAACCACAATGAACCATACAATCAGCACATTTAGGATTACCACTAGCACGTCCGTACTTACTCCAATCAGTCTCATCCAACAACTGTTTGAAGCTTGTATAGTATCCTTCATTCAAGAGATAACAAGGTTTTTGCCAACCCAAAACACTATAACTTGGACTACCCCAAGGAGTGCATTCATAGTCTTTCTCACCGATGAGAAAATCTAAAAATAGGGGGTTGTGATTAAAGTTCCAGTTCTTCTTACCAGATGTGTAAGGTGCAAGAATTTCTCTAAACAAAGCGCGGGTTTGTTCTCTTTGTAGAAAATGATCCTGATCTGGGGCCCATGCGTAACCATAACCAGGAGAAATCATCATGCCATCAACCTTCAAAGTATCTAGAAAGTCGAAAAATTCCTGCATTTCTTTGACATCGCAACCTTCAAAAATAGTCGAGTTGGTAGTGACACGAAAAGCTTTGGCTTTAGCTGCGCGAATTGCTTGAACTGCAATATCAAAAACGCCTTTTCTGTCTACACATTTATCATGCCATTCCCGCATTCCATCGAGGTGAACACTGAAACTTAGATAAGGAGAAGGTTGAAATTTATGGAGACTCTTTTCTAATAACAACCCATTGGTACACAAGTAAACATATTTCTTGCGTTCCACTAAACCTTTAACAATTTCATCAATTTGCGGATGTAATAACGGTTCTCCTCCGGGAATAGAAACTACAGGTGCGCCACATTCTTCCACAGCGGCAAAACACTGTTCTGGCGTGAGGTTTTGTTTGAGAACGTCTGTAGGATGTTGGATTTTTCCACAACCGGTACAAGCTAGGTTGCATCGAAACAAAGGTTCTAACATTAAAACCAGAGGAAAGCGTTTACGCCCTAACAGACGTTGTGTAACTAAATACTTGC
This sequence comes from Nostocales cyanobacterium, assembly GCA_004293145.1. Taxonomy (GTDB): domain Bacteria; phylum Cyanobacteriota; class Cyanobacteriia; order Cyanobacteriales; family Nostocaceae; genus RDYJ01. Next base: position 15,591 of record RDYJ01000058.1, read on the forward strand.
CTATATCAATTGCTTGTTGTAGATTAATCGCCATTTAACTATTCTCCTCTCTTGATAACACCACTTAAGTTGGTGATTGGTAATTGGTAATTGGCAAGAATAAACTCTTGCATGAATGCCTTTTGCCTCTTGCCTTCTTACTGTCACCTGTCACCTGTCACCTATTCACATAACCATTAGATACAAACCAGTCAACAGCGTCCTTGAGTGCTACATTCAGTGGGGACTGAGGTAGACTAAGTTCGTGGACGGCCTTGGAAGCATCATAATACATTGGTTGCTGTGCCATGCGGACACCATCTATGGGAACTGTGGGAGTTTTTCCCATAGGTGCGAGAATTTTCTCTTCTATCCAAGCCACACTTAATGGTAAAAAACTAGGAACGGATATTTGCGGTGCTTTCAATCCTGTGATGTCGGATAGTATTTCTAGCAGTTGTTTGAGACTGAGATTTTGATGTCCGAGAATATAGCGATCGCCCCCTTTTCCTTTTTCTAAAGCTAGTAAATGTCCCCTAGCTACATCTCGTACATCAATAAAGTTTAAACCGGTATCCACATAAGCTGGCATTTGTCGCCGTAAAAACCGCAGAATAATATCCCCGGTTGGTGTGGGTTTAATATCCAATGGTCCAATGGGACTGCTAGGATTAACTATGACAATATCCTGACCTTGTTTTGCAGCTGCGATCGCAACTTGTTCAGCCAGAAACTTAGACTTTTTGTAGTCTCCCACCAACTTCTCTACAGGACTCTGATGAGTTTCATCAACAACTTTACCCGATTTACCCACACCAATAGCTGCTACAGAACTGGTATAAACTGTGCGTTCAATTCCCGCTTTTTGGGCTGCTGCTAACAAATTGCGCGTTCCTTCCACATTATGACGATACAGTAAATCGCGGTCTTTTTGCCACAAAGAATAATGAGCAGCTACATGAAACAGGTAGTTACAACCCTGCATCTGTTCCCAGATATGCGGATCATTTAAATCACTTTTGACAATATCTATTTCTAAACTCCGTAAATTTCCCAGGTTACTACTCGGACGCACCAAAGCTGTAACTTTGTATCCTTGTTGCAATAGCGATCGCACTACATGAGAACCTACAAAACCTGTACCACCAGTCACAAAAGCCCGCATTCAATGACCTCTCACTCCTCAATATTCCATTATTGTCTGATAGCGTAGCCATATCAGGATTTACAGGATTTATGAAAAAACTGGGTTGTTTTCTGTGATCAATAAGTTTAAATTATTATTTAATCAATATATAATAAGTTTTTCTTCAAAAAAATCTTTTTTTTAGGGGTTCAGGTCGGGGTCAACGTGGTAATATAGTCATATTAATATAATGGAGTGTAAGCAAAATTTTTATCAAGGCACGCATTCCCATTATAAAAATATCAGTTCTAGAATAAAAAGTCAACGGTGTTAGACCCGAAAAACCGAAATTTTTTTTTGAATGTTGAAATTTTTTTTGACTCCACCGGAATCAAGTGTCAGACAAAAAAATTATAACACAAACATCCTGTAAATCCTGAATCTGACAAACATCCTAAGTTCTAGGGGATATTCTAGTATTTCTTCTCTATTTAAGGTTGGCTGAAAAACTTGTTTGGTGATAGCGCAGCGTGGCGTAAGCTATAGAGTAGGAGTCAGGAGCTTGTTCTCAAACCTGTTCTGCATAATGATTGACAGCCAATCATAACAAAACTTCATGTATTTTTGTATATCACTTGCTAAAGAAAATATGTGGAAAATTGCAGAACAGGAAATACCAACTATATAAACATTCATAAGGGAGTGAACGGTTGTCAGATGGGAATATTTCAAAACTTGACGTAACTTGACGTAATTGAAAATTTGAACATCACGAATAATCGAAATTACGTCAGTATCTTGTTCTTTTCTAAAAGGACGAAATTATATGACTAAACCATACCTATCTCCAGATGATTTGCCTTCTTATAAAACTACGCAAATCAGTGAAGTATTACTCAGTCAATTGGAAGAAGTAACCAAAAAAACCTTTTTCCTAGCTTGCGATAATATGGTACGTATTTCCTTATCTAGTTGTCATTGGTATTTCAAAGTTAATGGTGGGATTTTAATGTTAATCATGGTTTGTCATGATATCGAAAGTTATCAAAATATCATGACCACTGTTCCTTATTTAGCAGATAAGTTAAAGCGTTTTGCTAACAAAGCCAAAATTAGTATTAGTTCACCAGTTAATAATGGCATCCCTTGGGTAATTAGCATAGATAAACCCTGGCCTGGGGAAGACTCACCTAGCACGTAAATAATTACTAATTCGTAAAGAAGGGAGTAGAGAATAGGGAGAAAATAAATTCTTTCTCCTGACTCCTGTACAGACGTTTCGGCGAAACGTCTCTACTGACTCCTGTACAGACGTTCCGGCGGAACGTCTCTACTGACTCCTCTAATAATCCATTTCTGCTAATTCTAACCAACGTTCTGTAGCTACATCAATTGCTTGTTTTAGTGTTTCTACCTGTTCATATAGCTTTTGGACTTGGGTATAATTTCCCGCTACCACGCTAATCAAAGCTTTTTCTGCTGCTGCTTTTTCATCTTCTAATTGGGCAATTTTACCTTCTAACTGTTCAAATTCACGCTTCTCCCAATTAGATAACCGACGACGTTTTTTAGTTTCTGTATCTGGAGATGATATTTTTTCCTCAATGGTATTTTTGGGCTTTTCTTTGGTGTTAACTGCTTCCTGTTGTGCTGCTTCTTCTGCTTTTTTGTAGTCTAAATAAACTGAATAATTACCAGGATACTGACGTAAATTACCACCCTCTTCTAGAGAAAAAATAGTATCTACGGTACGGTCTAAAAAGTATCTATCATGGGAAACTACAATGACACATCCAGCAAAATCTTCTAAATAATCTTCTAAAACTGCTAATGTTTGGACATCTAAATCATTAGTCGGTTCATCTAAAATTAAAACATTAGGCGCACTAATCAGTAAGCGTAACAAAAATAATCGCCTTTTTTCTCCGCCAGAAAGTTTATGAATGGGTGCATATTGCTGGTTTCCAGGAAATAAAAACCGTTCTAACATTTGAGAAGCAGTAATTTTAGTCCCGTCAGTGATTTTAATAAATTCCCCTTCTTCTTTAATGTAATCAATCACGCGCTGATCTTCATTTACTGCGGTCAGCAATTCTTCAGAATGTTGGTCAAAATAAGCAATATGAATTGTGCTACCAATTTCTACAGTCCCCGAATCTGGTTGAATCAGTCCGGTGATAATGTTCATTAAAGTAGATTTACCAGCACCATTACCACCAATGATCCCAATGCGGTCTTCTGGGCTAAATTCGTAGGTAAAATCATTGATTAACGTTCTATCATTGTAAGCTTTGGTAATGTTATTGAGTTCAATAACTTTTTTACCAATACGTCGGCCAACTGTAGAAATATCAACTTTACCCTGAATTTGTTTAAACTCAGTTTCGCGCATAGCGTGAACGCGGTCAATTCTGGCTTTTTGTTTGGTACTTCTAGCTTTTGGTCCCCGTTTTAGCCATTCTAATTCTCGCCGTAATACACCTTGATGTTTACGTTGACTACTCACAGCAGATTCTTCCGCTAAAGCTTTCTTTTCTAGATAATAGGAATAATTACCTGTATACGTGTAAATATCACCTCTATCAATTTCGATGATTCTATTAGTAACTTTATCCAAAAAATAGCGGTCGTGAGTAATGAGAAACAGAGCGCCACGAAAGCGGTTTAAATAACTTTGTAACCATTCAACAGATAAAGCATCAAGATGGTTTGTTGGTTCATCCATCAGTAACACATCTGGTTCAGCTAACAAAGCTGTTGCTAGTGCAATACGTTTGCGATAACCTCCAGATAATGTCCCAACTTTCACATCAAAATCAGCAATTCCTAATTTAGTGAGAATGATTTTAGCATTGGTTTCTAGTTCCCATGCACCAGTTGCATCCATGCGCTGCATGACGTGAGATAAGCGAGACATTAACTGACTATCTTCTGGATAATGAGCTAATTTATCAGAAAGTTCTTCATACTCCCGCACTAAAGTTGTATGTTCACCACTATCAGCAAATACTTGTTCTAAAACTGTGCGGTTTTCATCTACATCTGGTTGTTGGGGTAGGTAGATAATTTTAGAACCTGAGTTGGTTAAAATTTGTCCACTATCAATTGATTCTAGTCCGGCTATCATTTTCAAGAGGGTAGATTTACCAGAACCATTAGTACCAATTAGACCAACTTTATCCGTTGCATCTAGACTAAATGTGGCATTTTTTAATATTTCTTTGATCCCAAAATCTTTTTTAACTGACTGTAATGTAATAATACTCATAAAATTTGATAATTGGTAATTGGTAATTAATTATTCTTCCCATCTCCCCTATTCCCTGTAACCTGTCACCTAACTCACAAATAAATCAATAGGTAAATGTCCATACATTTCATTTATTCCCCCCTCCTGATAGGATTGACAAGAAACTAATACGCCGCGATGATGACCAGCATAGGAATCTAAATAACACAGTCCATTTTTGCCATTTAATTTGATATAAACTGGACCTTCTGGGTGGGGTAAGTTATCTGGTGCTTGATAACCAAAAGCTTGAGAATAGGTTTTCATTGCCAAAATTCCTTCTGCGGCTGTCTCAGCACAAATCCCTAAAATTTGGTAGTCAGAAAGGCTAGTGAGTAAAATTATAGCCTCACGAGTTAACGCTTTTTCTAATGGCTTGAGGACAGGTGCTATATCTAAGCAGTTGAATTTGTTGAGGATTTTTTTTGCTTCTGGGACTGTGAGGTTGGTATGATTAGAAGTTGACATATATTTTGTGTATTATTACTCCAGGTTTCGGTGTTTTAACAAGGTGAGACTTGCTCACCTTACTAGTATTTTTGACAGAGATCAAGATTGATTTGACATCTTACCCAGGTTAAAAATGAAGGGTATGCTACCTTGGGAACCTTCACCCATAACTAGCACATTTGGCATTTGTGCGCCACCTGTTTTCCAAGCTTCAATTGCTTCTTTTTGTAAAACCAATTGCCCTCCTTGAGCTTTGAGCGTTTCTGCTAACAGTCTTTGGGCTTCGGCTCTACCTTTAGCGCGGTTAATGTCTGCTTGGGCTTCTTGTTCAGCTTCTCTGGCTATATAGACGGCTCTTTGCGCTCGCTGTTCCGCAATTTGTTTTTCTTCGACTGCTCTGGCAAATTCTGGTGAGAAGGCAAGATCAACTACGCTCGTATCTAATACGATTATCCCATATTTATCCAAGCGATTGCCTAATGCTGTATCAAAATCTTCTTTTAATTCACTTCTTTTGGTAATTGCTTCTTCAACTGTGCGTCTTGCTGCTGCTATTTTAAATGCTTCCTGAGTTTGGGGAGCGATGATTTTTGAAACAATATTTTCTAAAGTACCTTGTTTTCTTCTAACTTCAACTACTTGGATAGGATCAAGACGAAAGTTAATAGCAAATCTGGCAGATAAATTTTGTAAATCCTTAGTAGAACTTTCTGCGGGAACTTCAAATTTCTGTACTGTTAAATCATAAACATCTATCACGGATATAAATGGTGGTTTTAAGTGAATACCTTCCAGTAATGCCCCATCTTTGGCTTTACCTAAAATGCTGATGACACCAGCTTGTCCTGGGTTGATAATCACAAAAGAATTAAGTCCTAAAGTAACAATTATTGCTAATAAAATTCCGAAAATTGTAGTTGGCACATTCCCTAGTTGTTTAGTATTCAATTTTCTATCTCCTGTTGAATTTTCATGACTGATTTTTGAACAAAAATAACACAGAACGCAGAATCAGTAGCGGTTGATAAGCGAGCAGAAGTCAGAAGTCAGGAGTCAGGAGTAGAACTGGCTTACTGTCTAGCTTTGAATTTAAATTCTGTACCTCATGGATATGCACAATCTGCTGTAAATAGTCACAATTTTAGTTTATAGCAATTAAATTATTCTCCTCCTGAGAGGAATAGGTTGATAAATCCACCCTAGCAGGGAAATTGAGCCACTAAATTCTTATTTGTATTGATAGCTAATCGCTGAGGACTGAATGCTCATAATTGCCTAAATTGTGTGATAATATTAACTCCATGTAATTTTATACTGCTGTGGCTATAGAATCCAAATTGCATCGGCTACCAAGAAGACGTAGGCATTCTGCACATCCTCTCCAGCGTCTGCTTAACTATGGTCATAAATATCAGCGACAAATTTGGCAGGCCATTGGTGCTTCTATTCTCAATAAAGTTTTTGACTTAGCACCACCAGCATTAATTGGTATTGCAGTGGATGTGGTTATCAAACAAAAAGATTCTATCATTGCTCAGTTGGGTGTTAAAGATATTTCTTGGCAATTTGCAATTTTATCATTTTTAACAGTCGTTACTTGGATGTTAGAGTCATTTTTTGAATATCGCTACAAGTTACTGTGGCGGAATTTGGGGCAGAATATTCAGCATAATTTACGTCTGGATGCTTATAAACACCTACAAGAATTAGAATTGGCTTATTTTGAAGAACGCAGTACAGGTGGTTTAATGTCTATCCTCAGTGATGATGTGAACCAACTAGAGCGTTTTTTGGATGTGGGTGCAAATGATATCGTTCAAGTGATTACAACTATTTTAATTATTGGTAGCGCATTTTTTATTTTAGCTCCTAGTGTGGCCTGGATGGCAATGTTGCCTATGCCCTTGATTTTAGCAGGTTCGGTAGCTTTTCAGAAATTACTCGCCCCCCGCTATGCTGATGTGCGGGAAAAAGTGGGTTTACTTAATGGCAGATTATCTAATAATTTGAGTGGTATTACTACTATTAAAAGTTTTACTTCTGAAGATTATGAAGCCGCACGGGTGGAATCAGAAAGTGATGCTTATCGGGTAAGCAATGCTAAAGCAATTGCTCTTTCTGCTGCTTATATTCCCATTATTCGGATGCTGATTTTGGCAGCATTTACGGTATTACTAATTTTGGGTGGTATGGAAGCAGTTGCTGGTAGGTTAGCTGTAGGTGCTTATAGCTCTTTGGTATTTTTAGTGCAATTATTATTGTGGCCTTTAACCAGATTAGGGGATACTTTTGATTTATATCAAAGGGCTATGGCTTCTACTAATCGGGTGATGGATTTGTTAGATACTCCCATTGCAATTCACCCAGGCAATATTAATTTACCCATAGATTTAGTTCGTGGTATTGTTGAGTTTCAAAATGTGACTTTTGCTTATCAAGATAGACAACCAGTAATTAAAAATCTATCCTTGGAAATTCCCGCCGGCAATACAATTGCTATTGTGGGTTCTACAGGTTCGGGAAAAAGCACTTTGGTTAAACTTTTGCTGCGTTTTTATGAAGTGCAGCAGGGAAAAATTACTGTGGATGGTGTGAGTTTACAAAGTTTGAATTTACGAGATTTACGTCGGTGTATTGGTTTGGTAAGTCAGGATGTGTTTTTATTTCATGGTACAGTAGCAGAAAATATCGCCTACGGTACATTTGATGCTACAAATGAAGATATCATCATGGCAGCAAAAGTCGGTGAAGCTGATGATTTTATTATGCGTTTGCCCCAAGGTTATGAGACAATTGTGGGGGAACGGGGACAAAAGTTATCCGGTGGACAAAGACAACGAATTGCGATCGCCCGTGCTGTTCTCAAAAATCCACCAATTTTAATCTTGGATGAAGCGACATCGGCAGTAGATAATGAAACAGAAGCAGCTATTCAGCGTTCTCTAGAAAGAATTACAGTGAATCGGACTACAATAGCGATCGCTCACCGTCTTTCAACAATTCGTAATGCTGATTGCATTTATGTCATGGAACATGGACAATTAGTAGAATCAGGAACCCATGAACAACTGTTAGAAAAGGCAGGTGTCTACTCCAGCCTCTGGCGTGTACAATCTGGGTTAAAATAGAAAATCTTAAATCACCAACTACCAATTATTTATTATGTTTAGCAGTATTCAACCAGAAACAGGCGATCACAAGTGGCGACGACTTTTAGATAGATTTGTTAAAGAAAATCAACAAGAATTAGCCGCTTTATTTTGGGGATTGTGGTTAGAAAATGGCAATAGTCAGGGTACTATCGGTATTGACTTACAACCACAACCACACTTTGTTTATTGTCCCCAATCTCAAATAGAAAAATTAAATGACCGCGTTGAAAACAGACTACAAGAAATTCTGGGAATTATTGATAATAATAAACCAGAAACGGAAGTTGTCATGATTGGTATTGGGAAAGGAGAAATCAAACTAATTCAATTTGCATCTGAACCATCACCGCAGGTTTGTTTTGAACAAGTTGGTAAAGATGTAGATGGTTTGTTAGAATCATTAGAACAGAAAATGAGTGAGCAACTTATTTGTTAACGCAGAGGTACGCGGCGGCTTTATTGGATAACTCAACCCGTAAGTATTCAGCTATAACAATCGTTCATACCCAGATCCCCCACTTCACCAGATCAATTTATCATTTATGGACACAATAAATCAAAGAAGTCGGGGATCTTATCGCCTTACCTGAATTCTTAACCTCAACCCAAATATAACCCGTAAGATTACGCACAACGTAATTGATGTTTTAACTATGTGTTAACTTTGAGAATTTTTTTGTATCGCCAGTCCCAAAAAGCGGTACATTGATGGTAAGCATTTAAAATAATTAGAGGAAATAATGGCTAAGAAAAATCTTTCTGACTTACTACAAGAAGAAGCGCAAAAATTTACACCCCCAGTTGGAGAAACAGCAATTGAAGTAACAGCCGAAAAAGTTGTGGAAGAAAATTCTACCCCACTAACTGAGGATGCAGCATCAACTTCTACTAAACGCACAACTCCTACTAAAGCAGATTTAGAAATCACTATTAAAGAACTAACTGCAACTCTGGAAAAAGCACAAAAAAAAGAAGTTTCTCTTCAAGAACAAATTAGTGATTTAAAAACAGATTTATCTGTACAGAAAGCTTTAACAGAACGGTTGACTACGGAACTTTATGAAACTAAAAAAACCGCACTGCAATTAGCAGAATCTAATTCTCAGCTGTTAGCAGAAAGTGCTGAATTTAAAAAACCGAAAGAGCCAGTCAAAGAAGCAGTTAAAGCAATTGTTAAAGAACCCGTTAAGTCTTTATCTATTAACCCCAAGAAATCACACAGATCCCCTGAAAGACTCCAAGAAAACCCAACCCAAGCAAATGATGATTTTGCCAATAATACTTGGTTGTACGATTAGAATCTATCTCGAAATTCTACCGAAATTCCTAAGGATTCAAAATACATAATACGCAATCAATAACGCTTGTAAGAGGATGAAATTTTACAATTCTCAGACATTCCCTGAGACACAGCTTTCATAATTTGTTGAAAAATTGGCTTCTCCATATTACTGAGTCCAGCAAATATCGTGATCTCTGTACAAACGTTCCCTGTAGAGACGTTCCGGTGGAACGTCTCTATTCCTGAATTCGGTGGAACGTCTCTATTCCTGAATTCGGTGGAACGTCTCTATTCCTGAATTCGGTGGAACGTCTCTATTCCT
>RDYJ01000261.1 GCA_004293145.1 Nostocales cyanobacterium
AGATTTACGATGATAACGGGCTAAATTAGCGATAATTTCTATTTCCGTTTCGTTATAACCCAATAATTCACCATTCCTAATTAAATAGTAAGAATGTTTGTGGTGTGCAGAATGGCTAATATAATGACCACAATTATGTAAAATTGCCGCAGCCCATAGTAATTGACTTTCGTCTTGACTCCAAGTATGTAATTTACCTTGGGTTTGATCAAATATACTTAACGCAAATTTAGCGACACGTTCACTGTGTTCTAAATTCACATGATACTTTTGGGCAATTTTGAGAACATTTCGCTCTTTAATGGATGTTTGATAACGTAACCTATTATCAATTAAACCATGTGTTAACATCCAATCTACAATTACACCTTCTCGTAAAGAGCGCTCACACAGTACAATTGATTCTACATTTAACAGGCTCATTACTTCCTGTAAAATTACTGCCCCAGCTAGTATAACTTCTGACCTTTTTTCTGGCATTCCAGAAATGGCCGCCCGTTCTACATTGTTCATTCTTCGCAACCTTGTCACCCAGGTACGTAAGTCTTGGATTGTAAATTTATAACCATTGAGGGGAGAAGGAACAAACCCCATTTTTTCCTTAGCGTGGATAGTCGCTATAGTTTCAATAGTTCCAGATGTTCCCACTAACTGGGGAGATTCATTTTCCTGGAGATGGGAAAGTACCTAATCTACAGACCTTTCTAACATTCCCCGTGCATAAGCTTGTAAATATTGAAATTCTTTATCACTAATAGGATCAGTGGTGATATACTCACCTGTGAGTCTGACTGCACCTACCTTTGTACTGGTGAGACTGAGGGGTTCTTGGGAGTCACCTAATATTAATTCTGTTGAACCTCCACCAATATCTACAATAATGTGGGGTTGGTGGTTAAATTCCATTCCCGACAGTACACCTAAATAGATGCGTCTTGCTTCTTCCTGGCCAGAAATGAGGTCAACATTTAAACCTAATTCTGTTTCTATTTGGTGGATAAAGTCCCTACCGTTGGGAGATTCACGTACAGCACTGGTAGCTACAGCAATTATACTTTCTGCTTCTAAACTTTTAGCTAATTCTTGAAATCTTCCTAGACAGGCGATCGCCTTTTTGATCACTTCCGGTTTTAATTCTCCTGTTTCTAAATTGCGATCGCCTAATCTTACTGTTTCTTTTTCTTTGGCAATCATTGTAAAAGCTGGTATTGCCGGTTCAATTTTA
>RDYJ01000262.1 GCA_004293145.1 Nostocales cyanobacterium
TAAAATTGAACCGGCAATACCAGCTTTTACAATGATTGCCAAAGAAAAAGAAACAGTAAGATTAGGCGATCGCAATTTAGAAACAGGAGAATTAAAACCAGAAGTGATCAAAAAGGCGATCGCCTGTCTAGGAAGATTTCAAGAATTAGCTAAAAGTTTAGAAGCAGAAAGTATAATTGCTGTAGCCACCAGTGCGGTGCGTGAATCTCCCAACGGTAGGGACTTTATCCACCAAATAGAAACAGAATTAGGTTTAAATGTTGACCTCATTTCCGGCCAGGAAGAAGCAAGACGCATCTATTTAGGTGTACTTTCGGGAATGGAATTTAATCACCAACCCCACATCATTGTAGATATCGGTGGAGGTTCAACGGAATTAATTTTAGGAGACTCCCAAGAACCTCGTAGTCTCACCAGTACAAAAGTAGGTGCAGTCCGACTCACAGGTGAGTATATCATCACTGATCCTATTAGTGATAAAGAATTTCAATATTTACAAGCCTATGCACGGGGAATGTTAGAAAGGTCTGTAGATGAGGTACTTTCCCATCTCCAGGAAAATGAATCTCCCCAGTTAGTGGGAACATCTGGAACTATTGAAACCATCGCTATTATCCACGCTAAGGAAAAAATGGGGTTTGTTCCTTCTCCCCTCAATGGTTATCAATTTACACTCCAAGATTTACGTACTTGGGTGACAAGATTACGCAGAATGAATAATGTAGAACGGGCGGCTATTTCTGGGATGCCAGAAAAACGGTCAGAAGTTATACTCGCTGGTGCAGTAATTTTACAGGAAGTAATGAGTCTGTTAAATGTAGAATCAATTGTACTGTGTGAGCGCTCTTTACGAGAAGGTGTAATTGTAGATTGGATGTTAACACATGGTTTAATTGACAACAGATTACGTTATCAAACATCAATTAAAGAGCGAAACATTCTCAAAGTTGCCCAAAAATATAATGTGAATTTAGAACATAGTGAACGTGTCGCTAAATTTGCATCAAGTATATTTGATCAAACCCAAGGAAAATTACATACTTGGAGTCAAGATGAAAGTCAATTACTATGGGCGGCTGCAATTTTACATAATTGTGGTCATTATATCAGCCATTCTGCACATCATAAACATTCTTACTATTTAATTAGGAATGGTGAATTATTGGGTTATAACGAAACGGAAATAGAAATTATCGCTAATTTAGCCCGTTATCATCGTAAATCT
>RDYJ01000059.1 GCA_004293145.1 Nostocales cyanobacterium
GCTACTACACAAGCAAAGTCCACCTGCGTGGACTAATGAAAAATCAAGGGTTTGAAACCCACGGAGGTGGGTTTTGTCTGTATAGCCGCGACTTCCAGTCGCCAAGGCTGTGGAGTGGGTATCTTGCCCGCCTTTGTGTACCTGACTGAGATGATCTTGACAATATAGTATAAATGTACTACGATAAATTCATCGCCTCGAACCTGTAAACGACCTCTGGAAGATGGATTCAAGGATATTCCTATGATCAAGCATTATATTCTCAATCTTAATCCAACTGCCAAGCATGAATGGGATCGTTGTATTTTACGTGATCCTCTGACCGCAAAACGTCCAGACATAGCTAAATTAATTGCTGAAGCGGTAGGTGCGGATACGGGTAGTTATTTAGTCAGTGTCAATATTCAAGTCACTGTTTTGGAGGAAGCTGCAATACCTCAAGCTGAACAACTTTCTCTTCCCTTTCCAGAAGTAGGTATACCTTCGCCAATGCGGGAAGCAGCATAATTAAACCTTTGTAGGTTGGGTTGACGTAAGGAAACCCAACATCTAATAATTCATAATTGATAATTCATAATTCATAATTCTTAATTACTTTGATAGAGTTTGTTTTAACGAACCACTCCAGGCATAGAGAACACAGAGAAAAGCAAAAAATATTAAAATATTAATTTTTTCTCTGTTCTCTTTTTAATAATTGTTGAATTTGCTGATTAATAATTTTCACATCAAAACGCTGACTAGCCGTTATTTTAGCATGATTAGCGATTTTTTTAATCTTGTCTTTTTCCTGAACGCAAGTATTAATTACCTGTGCTAATTCTTGGGGGTTATTTGGTGTCACTAAAAAACCATTAACACCATCTTCAACTAACTCCATTGCACCCCCAGCTTTAGCCGCAACCACAGGTTTACCGCACAGCATCGCTTCAACAATAACTCTACCAAAAGGTTCAGGTGCAATTGATGTATGAGTAATTAAATCACACATTGTCATTAATTGGGGGATATCATCGCGAAAACCTAAAAATTTGACTCGGTTTTCTAAACCTAACGCAGTAACTTTTTGGTATAATTCTTGGACATATTCATCTTCACCAAATAAAGCATCACCAACCAAAATTACTGTAACATTTTCTGGACATTCTGCAATTGCATTAATTAAAATATGTTGTCCTTTCCAGGGAGAAAGACGGCTAAAATGTCCAACTATAAATTTTTCAGCTAACCCCAATTTTTGCCTTAAATTTTGAACATCAATTTCAGGAATTTGATAATTTTTAGTTTCAAAACCATTATAGACAACTTTAACAATATCCGGTTTTCCTCCCGCTTGGATAAAGGCGGTTTTACTAGCTTGGGAATTAGCAATGACTAAAGACGCAAAACGATTAATTAAAGTAATAGCAACCCGCAGATTAGTTTTACTAAAATGTTCTGTAGATAGAATATCATGTAAATGATAAACCAAAGGACGACGAGCGAAAAAACTTGCTAAAGCACCGACAACCAAAGCTTTTTGAGTATTAGCGTAAATTAAATCATATTCCTTTGCGCGTGTAACTACTTTATTAATTAGAGGTGTGAGTTGTCCTAAACTAGCTAATGCTTGGAATAGACTACTTTGTTTTCTAACTTTAATAGCTTGAGTTGCTAAAACTTCCACAGGAATATGATTTGTTTCCAGTAACTTCCTAAAATCACCATCTGCAAATAAACCAACCAAAGAATTATCAGCATAGGGTTTAGCGATATCTAACAAACATAATTCAGCACCACCAGGTTTACCACTTTGATCCAAAAATAAAATTTTCATAAACATCTTCCTGAATCTGCGTTTATCTGCGTTTATCTGCGTTTAATTTATCAATTCTTTTCAGCTAAAATAACTTGCCGTACTTTTTGAGCAATATTAGTCCAGTCATAATTTTGAACTGTATAATTACGACATTCTTCTCTAGTAGGTAAAGCGATTTTTCTTAACATTACTTGTTCTAATTTTTCAGCAATGCTTTCAGCAGTGGTAGACTTAGTAATTAAGTCTGGTGTAAATCCTTGTAAAATTTCTGGCATTCCCCCCACAGGTGTGCATAAAACGGGAGTACCACAGGCTAAAGATTCCACAATTGCTAACCCAAAACCTTCAAAAGATTGACTAGGCATTACTGTTAAATCGGCAGCTTGGTAAGCAATTGGTAACTGTTCATCAGGTAAAAATCCTAAGAATTTAACGTTGTTTTCTAGTCCTAGTTCTCTAACTTGTTGTTGGAGTATTTCTTGAATATGTCCACGTCCAGCAATAGCTAACCAAATATCAGGAATTTTTGGTTTAATTGTGGCTATTGCTTGCAGTAGTTTGTCAATTCCCATACGATGAACTAGACGACGGGAGGTAAATAATATTGGTCTGTCAGTTGGCCAACCTAGTTTTTTTCTCGCATCGAGACGGGATAAATTATTTTGAAAGTGATTAATATCTACTCCACCGGGGATAATATGGATTTTATGCCAAGGAATTTGATATTGTTGATGTAAAATATTGCCAAAAGCTTTGCTGAGAACTATGAAGCGATCGCAACGATTATAGGTGTTTTTTTCTATCAGTTGCTGCTTCATCCAAATACTTATTTTCTGATTGACTACTTCTTCTTGACTTTCAGAAGCCCAAGGACCATGAAAATTAAAAGTAATCGGTACTTCTTTTGGTAAAAGATCCAAAATCGGAAAACTATATAATGCGAAATGTAGATTAATTGCGTCAGGTTGATCTAATCTTGTTTTTTGGAAGTTAGTACGAATTGACCATAATCTTTCCCAAATCCGACTATCTGGAGATGCTAAATTATTTAACTTAATAGGTGTATTCTTTTCATCTGGTAAACCAACTCCACATAATTCTATGCTATCTTGATTGATAGCTAATTTATGAGTTAGTTCATAAACATACCTTTCCAAACCTCCTGGATTTTTAGGAAACCAACCTGTTCCCACCGTGAGGATAGATGCACAAGTTGATTCCAAACTCTTTGTACCTTTCACCTAATTATCTCCTTGGCTTCCAGACAAGATAAAACTTTTTTAATCAGTCATTAATTACTATTATTGATGTTGAATATGGCAAATTTTCAGCATCCTTAATATTTAAGTCTGATCAGATAGAGCAGTCCTAAATGATTCATGAACACTTCTGTTCCCTGTTAAGAGTTTCCTTCCCATAACTTACGTCACGCTACCCTATCACCGATAAATTCTCAACTCAAATAGGACTGCTATACAAGTTGAAATTATCAAATTAATTGACTACAAATTAAATCCAGTTACTACATAACAAATCCGGCTAATTTTGCCTAAATTATTTTTATATATAGCAATTCGTGAATTTATTTTCAAGCTACTGTTTCGGTTATATACCATTGGTACTATTTTTAGGTATAGGTAAGTTGAAAATGTTTCTCCATGAGATTGTTTAGCGAAAATTGGATGTTATTCTCAACTTTTTTCTATCTTAACTATTTATAGTTAAGAGTCAACTATAAGAGCAACTAAGATTCTCTGTCAACTCAGCAATATTCAGTAATTGAAAGTAAATATTTATTGTGTTTTAAATTTAGTACAAGCAAGCACAAAGTAAGTTTTTAGTTAGGTTGTGGTATAGGAATAATATTAATATTCAAAATTTTACGTACACATTGATCATCGCTTTTACCAATTTCCTAGTACAACGAATAAATAAGACCATACCACCCAAAAGATCACAAAAAAGAGCGCATTACTAAATCTGTATAAATTTACTCTTAATTTTAGAAGTAAAAATTAATTTTGGTAATTAAACATGGTATAAAAATGAATCCAAAAATAAAAGTTATTTTATTTATTTTAAATGATGGATTAAAAGTATGTATGCTTTTGATAAAGTTTTGATGAAAATATTTTATTCATAGTATTTATTTGTTAGTTTATTTATATCTTCAGCCGATATCTAGGCATCATAAATTAACTAAATATTACAAATGCAACTTTATTTATTAAGTAGAAAGGCACGAAAAAACAGAAATATGTAACGAAACGTAAAGTTGCTTAAAAACCTCTTCCCTCCAGCATAGCTGCCTTGTCATCACGACAGTTTTTAACGCCGACCTACTTACTGCATATCTAAGTAATGATGACCAATGATTCCTTGATGCTTAGTACAAGCCCCCGAATTTATCCGTGGGTTCAATCCCTTCGGGTGATGCCTCCAGTATGCTACGCGTTAGCGTTCATATAGTGAGCATTACTTTCCTGTAAGACCCACAGCCATGCTACGGGAAGGCGAAGCGCCTACATAGGTTAAACCCAGACAACGCAGGGGCTTACCAAGACATCGCTGCTTCAGCAAAATCCAAAATCGGATGACTACCAATATGCAACCATAAAAATTCCATGAAACACAGATTCACTTCACAAATGAAAAAAAGCCATCAAAAGCTTAATCAAGTTATCAATAATTTAGTGAAAAATAGATATTGGCGAAAAAACAGAGCTTTCCAGATTTTACTGGGGTTCACTTGTGTCTTCATTGTGGCATTTGTCTGGATGACAATGGACAAAGCCACGACTCAAATCGCGACAGCCTCCGCATTTACCTATCAAACATCTTGGCTTGGGAATACTATTGGTAAGGGAAAATTGCGGGTACAAAACAATATAGAGGCAATGTATGTAACAGGTAATGGGGAGATTTATACTAATAGCCATTGGGATGAAGCTGGAGGAGAAGCGGGAATATATAAAGATGGTAAAGTTATAGGTTTCCTAGAAGACCTTCATGGCTGGAATCGTCTTGGCGGTAAAGCAGTCACAGTCAATAGCAAATATATTTATGTTGCTATGAGTCAGGGAGGAATGAGTAGTCAAAAAGAAGGTTATCCTCCAGATGGTAAAACTTGGTATTCTGTGAGACGCTATAATTTAGCGGGAAAACCTGTACCTTTTGCTGGTGGCAATGGCTGGGATAAAAGTATGTTAATTATCAGTGAAAAAGGTGAAGTCACTGGTTTAGCAACTATCGGTAATAAATTATTTGTCAGTAATGCTGCTGCTAATATAGTGGGGATTTATAATACCGAAACAATGCAGAAAATGGGTAGCTTTGCTGTTACCAATCCCGGAGGTATAGCTATTGATCCACAAGGAACGTTATGGATTATTCAAAATAAAAAAGGTAGCACTACTGGTAAAATTATCCATTATGATCAAACTGGTAAAAAGTTACCCCAGCAAATTGTCGATGTTGTTGATCCAACAGCGATCGCCATTTATAAACAAGACAGATTATTAGTAGCAGACAATAGCATCCGTCAACAGGTAATAATTTATAACATCAAAAATAAACCTGTACAGGTAGGAACTTTCGGCACTAAAAATGGGATTTATAGTGGTGTTCCGGGGGAAGTTCAAAATTTAAAACTCTATGGTATTACAGCAGTAGGCGCAGATCAGACAGGTAATCTTTATATCAATAATAATGGCTTCAATAAATCAGGAACTGACTTAAGAAAATTTTCCTCATCTGGAAAACTACAATGGCAATTACTCGGTTTGATATTTGTTGATAATGCCGATACTGATCCTAAAAGTGATGGTGTAAATCTCTTCACCAAACATGAAGAATATTGGATGGACTATAGTAAACCTGCTGGTAAACAGTGGACTTATAAAGCCTACACCCTAAATCCTTTCAAATATCCTCAAGATCCACGGTTGCATACAGCACCGGATGGTCCTATTTTCCGTCGTATTCAAGGCAAGCCTTTTCTATTTCTCACAGATATGTTTGGTAGCTTATTGCAAATTTATCGTTTTCAACCAACTACAGATGGTAAAATTGCCATTCCTGCGGGAATGTTTGTCGGAACTAGTGATAAAGGTAAAGCAATAAACGGTAATTGGCCTCCACATCAACCAAGCAAAGGAGAATGGATCTGGCGAGATAAAAATGGCAATGGTGCATTTGATCAAAATGAATATGACAACAGTCAAGATTATCCCTACATAGGTGGTTGGTGGGTAGATACTAAAGGTGATGTTTGGAAAACTTTGCGAACTAAAGATGGTATTCGTCATTATCCTTTACAGGGATTAGATAGTAAAGGAAACCCGATTTATACTTATAATTCAATGCAAAAGGAAAAGACTCCTCGCATCTTTAGCGATTTGCGAAGAATTGAATATTTTCCTGAAACAGATACTATGTATTTGTCAGGTTTTACAGCAGAACATCCAGCTTCTGGTGATGATACCGGAGTTGTGGGATCAGAAATTGCCCGGTTTGATAATTGGCGTAAAGGAAATCGTACTCCTCGATGGCGCACTGTCGTTCCTTATGACAACACTGGAAAGCGAGAAATTTCTACTGCATCCATGAGTGTCGCCGGCGATTATGTGTTTGCGGTGACAGTGAAAACCGCAGAGGTGTATGTCTATAAAGCTGCTACTGGCAAACTTGTACACAAATTTGGTCCAGGTCCTGAAGTTGGTGGAGAAAGTGGTTGGGTTGATATTCCCCACGGTATCCGCGCATTTCGCCGTGCTAATGGTGAATATTTGGTGTTTGTGGAAGAAAATTGGCAAGGAAAGGTGATTATCTATCGGTTGCCAATTTAACAGCAATGAGGATTTATAGTCATGGTAAATGAGTTGTGATAGCGTAGCTTGGCCTTAACCAGACAATCAGATCCCCGGCTTCTTTTTTAATAAATTATGAATTGATTTCAGAAGTCGGGGATTTGGGTTTGCTAATATATTATGCCGCACCCTACGCTCACACAAATCAAAAATTTTGATTACCTAATGTGAAGTTCATAACAATCATAATAATTTGTTTTTTTTTGATTATAAATGATGAAATCTTTATATTCAAAACCCAAATTTACCAAATCAATAAATCTGGGTTAGTTGGATTAACTATGATAATAGCAAGTGGGGAAAGCTGAATTAAAAATTATTGGCAGGGTTTTGCATAAATATTTAATTTATTCTCTAAAAAGATGAATTTTCCCAGATTCAGCTTGCAAATAAATATTATATTCTCGTCACAGGTAGTAAAAAATATGCAGAAAAGAAACTTGCAAAAATTAGAAAAACTTATTCCCAATAATTTCCTCTATCAGCTGCAATATATCCATGCCAGTTTACTATCACGATGGATTTTGCGCTGGGGAAGTCAACCACTAAAATTTAGTCAAGTATCAGCAATGGTTTTTTCTCCCCATCAAGATGATGAAACCTTGGGCTGTGGTGGGATGATTGCCCGAAAAAGGGAACAAGGAATCACCGTAACTGTTACTTTTCTAACCGATGGACGTGGTTCATATAGTGCAGATCCAAATATTCAAAATCAAATCATTCAAATTCGTAAACAAGAGTCTTTGAATGCATTAGGTATTTTAGGAGTTGAACCTTCAGAAATTCATTTTTTAGATCAGCCAGATGGAACTTTACCAGATTTAAATTTAGAAGCCAGAAAACAGACAATTAATCAGATTTCTGAACTGTTAAAATATTACCAACCAGGAGAAGTTTATGTTCCTCACCGGAAAGATTGTCATAAAGATCATGAAGCTACATATCATTTAGTTCGGGAGGCGATCGCCCAAAGTGAAATTCAGGTAGAATTACTACAGTATCCTATTTGGGTATTCTGGAGAGCGCCGTTATTTATTTTTTTAAAAATCCAAGATATTACGGCAGCTTATAGACTGCCTATTACATCGGTACAAGAAAAGAAAAAACTAGCGATCGCTGCCTATCCTTCCCAAATACAAACCCTACCTAGTGGCTTTATTAAACGGTTTTTACATTCAGACGAAATCTTTTTTAAATCTGAATACTGATGGTGAATAAACTATCTAATAAACTATCTAATTTACTTTGGTGTTACCCTAAAATTCACATGACAAGCATCACAATATTTGCTAAATAAAATGCCTGGGAGAGAAAATCAATGCGAATCCTACACATTACAAATCATGTCCAAAAAATTGGTAATGGCATCGTCAATGTAGCAGTAGATTTAGCTTGTTTACAAGCTAAAAAAGGTCTGAATGTTGCTGTTGCCTCAGCCGGCGGAGAATACGAAAATTTATTAGCAAATCACGGTATTGATCACTTTCAATTAGATCAATCTCGCCAGCCATTAAACTTGATCAAAGCCGCTTGGCGTTATCGAGAAATCATCAAAGTATTTCAACCGGATATTGTTCATGGCCACATGATGACAGGAGTTGTATTAGCCGGAATTCTCAGAAACAGTGGTAACTATCATTTAGTTTCTACCGTACACAATGAATTTCAACGTAGTGCAGTATTAATGGGATTAGCAGATCGGGTAATTGCTGTTAGTCATGCAGTCGCCGATTCCATGAACCGCCGTGGTATTCCCGCCAAAAAATTGCGTGTAGTTGCTAACGGCACATTAGGTAGTCCTCGACATAGAAAGATTCAAGATTATCAACCCCTTAAATTACATCATCCCGCCATCACCACAGTAGCAGGAATGTATAGCCGCAAAGGTATTGGTGAGTTAATTGAGGCATTTAGTCTTATTGCTAAAGATTTTCCCCAAGCCCATCTCTATCTAGTCGGAGATGGACCAGATCGGGCTATGTTTGAAAAAATGGTGCAAAACTGCGGGGGACTACGCCAACGCATTCATTTTGAAGGTTTTCAGCCAGAACCCCAACGGTATATGTTATCAACAGATATCTTTGTTTTGGCTTCCCACTGCGAATCTTTTGGTTTAGTCTTAACCGAAGCACGAGAAGCTGGTTGTGCAATTGTCGCTAGTGATGTTGATGGCATTCCTGAAACTTTAGATCATCGCCAAGCTGGTATCCTAGTACCACCCAAAGATAGCCAAAGTTTGGCTAATGCTATGGCGCAATTACTCAGTGATCGCCAACAATTACAAAAATGGAAACTCCGCGCCCAACAAAATCTTCAAAGATTTAGTTCCACACGGGTAAATGAGGAAACATTGAATATTTATTCTGAGTTAACCAGAAAATACAATCTCATTACAACCATGAAAACAAGAGAATTAGTAGTAGGTAAATAACCATAACGACTTATCTATCTACGTTCCCTGCTCTTTAATCTATGTCAATCACTTCCTTTTGGCTGAGATACATGGCAATTCCTTTCTCATAATACGCCGCTTCATTAATAAAAATGGGATAAACTGTAGACTCTCCCTCATAAAGAATTTCTTTGCCTTTAAAAGTTAGAAAAATTGGCTCACCGGGATGCAAAGGTTCATAATCTCTAAATTGAAGTTGGGGGTGAATCATCGCTTGAATTTCCCCATCTTCATTTCTAGGGTAATCAACTGTACCCAGAGATTGATAAAGTGTCAGATTGTTGTTAGTTAGGGAAAGTTTACCTCGATTACACTCTTCAAAATAGTCCAACACAGCATAAACTAATTGTTCTGTTTGTTGAAACAATTCAGCATTTAAAATACCTTGGGCAACAGCACCAACTTCTATAGCAAAACCCAATTCACTGACAGAACGGAGAAAACCACTATTCTTAGGTTGTTGATGAATATAGACTTTTACTAAAGGATTAATTGCCCTCAAATGAGCCGCCAAACGCAGTAATATAGGGTGCATATTTCCGAGAATAATACATAATCCCATATTGGCAGTACTTGTGTGTAAATCAATAATTACATTGACGAATTCATGGTTTTGTAGTTGCAATATCTGTTGAATTTCTTTAGCTCTTAACTCTTCATAACTAGGGGTTTCTGCATCTGGTAAATTGTGTTCAGTAAAGCAACGATTTAAATCTTTGTCAATATATCTTCTGCCTGCGGCAATAGCTTGAGGATTACCTAGTAATGACACAGTTTCAAAACTTTGCCTCTTAATTAAATTTGGATATTTTTGGAACTTTTTAACTAGATAAACTCCTATTAATTCATTCCCATGACTTCCCCCGACAATTGCCAATCGGTTAATTTGATTCATAATTACCTCAATTAGAAAAAAAGTTTCTCCCGCTCCCCTGATGGAGAATTAACAGAAAAGTGCTAGGAAGGTAGACTTCGTAATCTAAAATTATCAAAATTACTAAATCCATATCCTAACCTTTTACTAAGCTTAAGTTTATTATTAATTCCCTCCAACTCACTGCCTTGGCTACACAAATAAAGCCTGCACAAGCAGGCTATAATACAATTTAATTAAAGCTTGATGATAGCGTAGCATGGCGTAAGCCATAGCCAATCATTTTCCCAGATTCGAGACTATTCTTACCTACCTCTAATTCTTCTTCCTGACTCCTGTACAGACGTTCCGCCTTCCACGTCTCTACTAACTCTTAGCCATAACGAAAAGACTTTTATGGCTACGCCACGCAAGCTATCAGCAAACCCTAAATAGGGATGTTGTTTCGGCCGCATTATCCTTAAAACGTTAGTCTTTCTGGCATTTTTTCCAAAACAGTTGGCATCTTCGAGCGAATAACATTGATCAAGTTTTGGGCATAACGCTGGGTAGAGAATTGTAAGGCACGTTGCCGCGCTGCTGCTGCCAGACTCTGAGCAAATTCTGGGTTGTCAAGATAGCGGAGAATAGCTTGAGCTAGGGCATCTGCATCTTCGTAAGGTGTGAGCAGTCCATTTACACCATCGGCAATAATCTCTGTCGGACCCCCAGCATCACCAGCGATAACTGGTTTACCCAATGCCATCGCTTCAATAATGACAATTCCAAAAGGTTCTTTATCAGAGGCATGAACAAATATATCCATTGCCTGTACCCACTCAGGGACATTGCGCTGTAACCCAGCCATAATTATGTAATCGCTCAGTCCCAAATCTGTTATTTGTTGTTTGACAAATTCCTGATAATCTGGTTCTAAATCGTGCTTACCACCGACTACCACACAATGGGCATGAGGATATTTTTGCAAAACCTTGGGCATTGCTTCCACAAGTACGTGCATTCCCTTCCAGCGTTGTAAGCGTCCGACAATGCCAATCAACGGACCATATAAAGGTAAACCCAGCTTTTGCCTTGCTTGTGTTGGAGTCGGCAAAACGGCAGGATTGAATCGGTCTAAGGCAACACCAGGGTAAACTAAAGGTGTTGGTCTGTGAGGCCAAATCTGTGACTGTGCTTTTTGTCCATCTTGGGAGAGAGTGATAATTGCCTGGGCTGGTATTAAAGTAGCGAGGCGCACCAACCAAGTTTGATCATCAGGCACTTCTAGTTGATACCACAAAGCCGGCACCCCTGCCAACATTGCTGCTAGTCCCCCAGTTATATGAGTGATCCACATCCAATTGAGGATCATATCAGCACCTTCACGGCGAGCGATCGCAGCAATGCGGAAAATAGTCGCAATCAACCGAGGGACTTGACGCAAACGACCACTTTTCACAACTCGCGTATCAATGCCCAAGTTTCTAACTTGTTCAACCATTGGTCCATCTTCCAAAAA
Source organism: Nostocales cyanobacterium (assembly GCA_004293145.1). Taxonomy (GTDB): domain Bacteria; phylum Cyanobacteriota; class Cyanobacteriia; order Cyanobacteriales; family Nostocaceae; genus RDYJ01. The sequence goes on from RDYJ01000059.1 coordinate 11,491, forward strand.
GATAGCCAACCATTCCACATCAGCATTACGTCCTTGCTGCATCAAATCCCAAAACATCATTTCACCGCCGCCTCTTTGCTCGGCCAACGGCATCACAACAACTACTTTCATAATTTAAACCTTAATTCCTTGATGTTGATAATACTTATGTGCTGCCATGGCCATGGCAAAAAATCCCCACATAATCATCCCCGCTATACCCAGCATGGCACTACCAATAATTACCTGTGCACAGGAACTAATTCCAATGGCACGAGCCGCATTAACAAAACTATCAAAACGAGCGGCATTAGATTGGCTGACGCTGAAAATCATCAACAGTAACCCACCCACATAAGGGATAGCACCAAACCAACCCAGAGTGAAAAACATATCTAAAATGCCACTATCAATCACAACAGCTTCTATTTGACCAGTCTTTTCATTCACCTTCCAGATATTTCCTAACCCATTGCCCAAAACATTAGAAAGAGCTAGATTAAGATTCCGTTCATAACTTGCCGATCTATCATTAAAACTGCCATCTTTTTCCAGATTAGAAAAACTCTCCATGCGAGTAGAAATAACTTTATAAATTGGCTCAATAGTAGTCAAGGGGATCACACATATTGCCATCACCAAAATGATTGCGATCAGGCGCATTTGAATTCTGACTTTGGCAGAACCCATAATCATAATTACCCCTAATAACCAGCCACCCCAGTTAGTACGCGCCTGTGTCAGCAAAAACGACAAATAACCAACAGATGAAGCCGGAAAAATTAAAGAACCAGAACTGGTAAATAACAACAGCAAACCAGTCTGCATCACAGCGCCAAATGGACCGACTGAGTGCAATGTACTCCACACGCGCATTCCAAAAGGAACAGGATCTCCAGTGCTGGTAAACATTTTTGATTCTATGAGCCAGTATCTGTCCCATTCAGGAGCAACTACAAATTGATAGATGCCGTAAATTCCTAATAGTAAAACACACCAAATAAATACACGCTGAAGATGCTGGCGATAGCTGGGATAATCTTGCCAATTTACAAATAAATGAAAGGCAAAAATAATAGGACTCAACCAATCTAAAAAGCCGCGGATAACTGGAATCGGTTGATTATAAATCAAACCGATTAAACAGCCATAGAAAACCCCAAAAAAACCTAAAACAAAAGGTAAGCCTCCTTGACGAATAGCACTAGGTAAGTGTTTCAAAAAGGTGGCGATAGTGACAAATACTACTAAATAAGGTGCAACCAGCATTTGACGGGTGGGATCCCAACCAACTCGATAGTCAACTAACCGAGTAAGTAAGGGTGTGAGAAACCAGATCCACCAAGTAAAGCCGATGTAAAGAATGGGATGACGCAAGTATAAAAATATGGCTACCAGTAAAGAGGTAGCAGGAAAAACTAAGCGTAACAAGCCAGCCGCACCGCCAAAGTAGCAAGTTGCTATCAGCAAGATAAAACCAGCGATGACTATCCAACTCGGTGCTGCTCTTTTTTCTGGAGAATAGTTTGATTGTAAAAAACTATTGAAAAGTATCTGTTTAGAAAACATACCATTTGAGATTTTGGATTTTTAATTTTTAATTTTGAACGGTTGGGTCAAAATCATTTTTTAATAATCTACCGATTTATCAAATATTCTGACTCCTGACTCCTGACTCCTGTATTCTTACTAATTGATTGGTTTGCCATCCTTGCCATCGTCCCCGCCAAGATGCTTGCAATTTTTTATTCATAATTGTGCCTTGACTGGGGAAAAATCTCAACCATTGAACTAGCCCTAAACTTTCCCTCGTGCCTATGAATATTGCCCAGAATAAAAACACAATTCGGCGTAAAGGAGGTAGATGTTCTAATAAAACTAGAGTTTCGTTATGAACTAAGTTAGTAAAGGCAATTTCATTAAAGTTTTCGCGCTGGTCTTCATCAAAACGTTGGGCTGGATAGTGGTCTACGGCAACGTTGGGATCGTAAATTATTTTCCAACCTGCGCGCTTGAGAGAAAGGATAAATGCCATTTCAAAATGTACCTGTGCGCCAGTACCGCGCATCCTTTCATCAAATCGTAATTTCCCCATTGCTTGGGTGCGAAAACTCATATTTACACCCTTGAGGACATCCACTTCACGGGGTTTTCCTACTCCTAAGTGATGGTTGCCAATTACTCGCCCAAACCACTGTAAACGCCCTACTATTGAGCAAGAACCATCTTCTATCTTCTCGCCTCGGTGTATCCAGTCACGTCCACCGACTGCACCTATGCAACCATCGCTTTGAAAGTGTGCAGTGATTTTTTCTAACCAGTCAGGATGGGGAGCAGCATCATCATCAGTAACAGAAACAATGTCTCCTTCTACTGCCGCTAGTCCGGTGTTGAGAGCCGCTACTACCCCCGGTTTTTTGACTGCAACAATCTGCAATGGTAAGTTGTGGGGGTGAAATTCGCTCAGGAATTGCCAAGTTTCTGTATCTATATCCCGGACTACCACAATTACCTGGTCAACTGGTTTAGTTTGGGCTTGCAGTGCGGTAAGGCAGTGTAATAGGTCTTGAGGACGGCGATAGGTGGGGATGAGAACTGTGTTCCTCATTTTTGATTAACTCTGCAAATAAATTTAAATAGGTTTGTGCCATCATCGTCCAGCTATGTTGTTCAGCAACGGTGCGAGCCGCTTTACCCATTTGCTGACGTAATGAATTATCTTGTAAGGACAACAAAGCAGCAGCTAAAGCATCTATGTTGTCTGTATCAGGTAAAATAATTCCCGCTTCTGGTGTGACTAATTCTGCACCTCCTGTAGCAGTGGCAGTAATTACAGGTAATCCTGAAGCTAGTGCTTCTAGCAAAACAAGACTGCAAGCTTCATAACGAGAAGGAAAAACAAAGAAATCTACAGCCCGCATAATTTCGGCTATATCCCGTCGATATCCCAGAAAATGCACTCGTTCACTTATGCCCAAACTATTTGCTAATTCTGGAAAGGGACTACCTTCTGTTGTTCCTACTACTGCTAGATGTAAATTGGGAACTTTTACTAAAGCTTGCAGCACTGTATCTAAGTTTTTTCTGGTTGTGCGGATGTCTCCAGCAAACAGTGCTAAAGTTACATTTTCTGGTAAGCCCAATTTTTGCCGAGAAGTCGCACCAGGAGAAAATTCTTGTAAGTCAACTCCATTGACAATAACGCGAATTTTGTCGCGGGGTACGCCAATATTAACTAATTCATCAGCTACTTTTGTCGATACGGCAATAACAACTTTAGCTTGGCGGAATGCTTGTTTTTCCCAATAGGCATTCATCCCCGTATATAGCCACTGATATAAACCATATAAGTTTCGATGTTGACGGGAAATATGTACAGGCGATTCCCACCATGAACTATGGACAAAATGCACGGCATTTACATCAGCAGTGCCTTTAGTAATCGCACCATTGACTTTAATAAAATCAACTTCTTCTCGATGTTGACGTAACCAATTACCACTTTTTTGGGCAAAGATGAAATTGCGAATAAATTCACTAGGATATGTGTTAACAGGAATTTTAATCCAATTTACCAGGCTATTTTGTTCTAGCTCTGGCGCTATTTCACTGGCTAATAATGTCAATTGATGACCACGATTAATTGCTTCTGTGGCAACTTCATAGTTGACTCTTCCCTGACCATCACCTTTTTGAATTTTATGGGTAACAATGCAAAGTTTCACTCATGACCTCCCAAGAATTTATAAATTAATTACAGTAAAAAATTAATTCACTGTTTAGGAAACACCCAGTAATTTATTAGTGAATATCTGGGGTATGAAACTCAGAATGAGTGCTGTAAAAGTCCGCAGATTAAATTTTTGTTCCTGCAAAGCTTGCCAAAAATAAGAACGTGCTGCTGTGGTTTGTTGATCTCGCATCAAACCAATTCCTAAAGTGGTATGTGCTTCTAACCATAGCTTTCTAAAGTGTGAATGAAACTGCTGTAAATGCACATCTTCCATAAAGATTTTGTAACAGAAAATTTCACTTTTAGCTTTGCGAATTTTTGCCTGGAGATTGCGTCTACCACTGAGCATAGTATCAGTTTGTTCATGGGCGCGATATCGTGTTAGTTTTTCTGGATGATAGTAGACTTTATACCCAGATACACAACAAAGATATGTTAAATATAAATCCCACATTCCGCCAACTTCTGAAGGAATACTATCCCAATCAATCAAACCATTACGAATTACACAAGCTGCTGCTGTAGGTATACTTTTATCAACTAAGCCAATTTTGTGGAAATTTTGATGAATTCCTGGTGTGATTTTATCTCGATTAAATCCTCGTGAATTTTCCTCAGTTCCAGAATAATTAATTTCTCCTTGAGCATCAATAATATATTGGTCGCAAAAAGCCAGAATTAAATCAGAATTTGCTTCTAAATGTGGCACAAGTTTGGCTAAAAAATCTTCATTCCACATATCATCATCATGGAGACTAGCGACGTATTTACCTTGTGCCATTTTAAAGGCATTCATCTGATTATTTAGCATTCCCACATTTTCTAAATGTCGCCAAAATTTAATGCGTGGGTCAGCAAAAGATGCTACTAAATTTTGAGGGTTTTCATAACTACAATTATCAGAAACAATAATTTCAATGTTTTGATAAGTTTGTTGAACTGCACTATTAATTGCTTGTTTGAGGTATTCTGGTCTGTTATAAGTAGGGATGATAACGCTAACCAGCGGTTGTTTTAATTTATGATCAACAGGCATTTTTTACACACCCCCATTGATGTTGAAAATTAGGAGATATATTCAATGTTTTAAGCCCTATTTATTAATTGTTTAACACCAGATCCCAGATAATTATACATTTGGATAAATGTAGATATTAAGAAATCAGGAAATTTTCCAGGCTTAGGTATTTTATAATCAGGTATATCTGATATACCCTGGGATTTTGCATATTGACGGCAAACTTCCCAATCGTATTTCCAAATATCTTCCATCCAAAAGCGTCGCCATCCATATTTATGGAAATGACGCAACACTTCAAAATCATAATAGTAGTATTTTTGTTTAATAATTGTATGCATATCAATTCCCAATTCTTCCCAGTTAGTAAACCACTCATCAGGTGCAGTTTCTACTTTACCAAGACGCAAATAATTCTGTTTGGAAGAATAGCGATTTCGTCTACCTATGGCATTACCAACTCCCAAAACATTCTCCACGACAGTATACATTCGTAATTTTGAAGCATGGGCATCCAAACGAGTGATCGCATAGTGAAGAATCTTAATATCATGGATATGTAATCTAGTCGCATATTCAGGCATGGGAATTCTGATGCTATGAATTTTCTGTGGCTGATGTTCTGCACCATCATCAACATAGCCAAGAGGTGTAAGAATTCCAGTTCTGAGACATTGATGAGTAGTGACAAATAGATCCGGCTTTTCAAAAAACAATATTGTTCCTGGCTTGGCTTGAAGCATTTTTTGCCAGCTTGCTGTTTTAGTAGCATTAGCAGCTAGTATTTCATCAGCATCTAAAGCCAATAAAATTTTAGGTTCTTGGACTAAATCTCTGGCTGTTTGAATCAACAATAATTGTCTATCTGCTTCGTTAAATTGCTCTGATTTATTTTCTATCAGAATCACCTTGGGATATTTTTTGCAAATAGACTGGCTGCCATCATTAGAATTTTGATCAGCAATAATGATGTAATCTGCAAATTGACTAGTGACTGACAAAAACCTGTCTAAAATCCACGCTTCATTTTTAACAGGTGTGATAACTACGATTTTTGGTAATTGTGTATTCATGGTGAATGTAGTTATAAAGGAATGACATTATGTTTAGGATTGTGTAATATTTGATAATTTTAACCACCGCTAATACTGCTCAAATATTAAACACAAAACTCAGGCTAGGTTTTTGGTAGATATTCCCGATCCGGGAGGCGAATATTCGATCTACATTCCTATTGCTCCCAAGAATTTCGGGATAAATAGGATCAAGGGTTATCATGCTTGACCCATTTCGTATTGAGTCTTGTGATATTTCCAAAGCTGACCCTGGCGATCAAGTAATTCTTGGTATTTGCCCTGTTCTACTATATGTCCTTGTTCTAGCACCACAACTTTGTCTGCTTTGGAAATTGTAGAAAGTCGATGAGCAATGACAATTACTGTTCGACCTATGGTAAATTTATCTAACAATTCTTGAATGACCTGCTCTGTAATTGAATCTAAAGCACTGGTTGGTTCATCTAAAATTAAAATTTCTGGATCTCTTACCAAAGCACGAGCAATTGCAATTCTTTGTTGTTGGCCTCCAGATAATTGAATACCATCAGCACCGATAATTGTATCCAGACCTTGAGGTAATTTTTCGATGAATTCAAGAGCATTTGCTAGACGTGCTGCTTCTATAATTTCTGCTTCAGTTGCAGCTAATGTACCATAGGAAATATTGTCGCGAATGGAAGTATTGAAGATAAATGTTTTTTGACTCACTATCGCCATTTTTCGACGCAGTGAGTTAACTTCAATTTTCTGCAAATTCACACCATCTATGATAATTTTTCCGTCTCTTGGCTCATAGAATCTGGCAATTAAATCAGCCAGTGTAGTTTTACCACCACCAGATGCACCAACTAAGGCTATCATTTTTCCTTTTTCAATTGTTAATGTAATATCTTTGAGTACCAAATTATTCGGCTCATAACCAAAATTTACAGCTACTATATCTATGGATCGTTGTAATCCTTTAAATTGAAGATGCCCATTTTGAAAATAAGTTTTATCATCTGTTTTTAACAAGTCTTTTATATTTTCTACTGCTCCAGCTTGGCTACTTAAAAAAGCTATCGATCCATTCAAATCCTGAGTAATTGGCACGAGGCGAAACAGTACAAAGAAGAAAGTCAACAAGGAGGAAATCTGCATTAAGCCTGTCATCAGTGCTACGCAAATCATCGTGATTAAAATTAGAGTTGATAAACTCTCTGCTAGAGGTCTAACTAGGAGAGAAACCCAATATACTCTCTTCCAAGCCTTAACTATATTCCCACTGGCTTGATTATATCTTTGCTGTTCAAATTCTTGAGTGGAAGAGGCGTGAACTGTGCGGATACCTTCAATAAACTCTAGCGCCCTAGAAGTAAAATGATCATTGGCTTTGGTAATTTTAAAACTACGTTCTCTAATTTGTTTGTTTAATGTTGATAGTCCTACTGCTAAAAGACTAAATAACAAAACAGACACCATTGAAAGTTGCCATGACAATACAAACAATGAAATTGAATATACTATTACTGTTAATAATCTGGTAGTGAAAAAAGCTACTCCTCCAAAAATTTGTCGAATCCTCTCCATTTCATTGGTGAGAGTATTCATCAATTCTCCAGAACTTTTTTTACTAAAATAGCTGAGACCTTGAGCTGCTAACTGTTCAAAGATGCGTTTGCGGAGATTATCTACTAAATTTATTTCACTAAACTGTATGCCAATATTTCCTATATAATTGAATAATGCCCGCATACAGGTGATAATGACGATTAAAGCCGATACCCGAAATAATCGCTCGGTTGCGGAACTATTAATTCCCAAAATCAGAAGATCAAACCAATCAATTCCTGTTTTTATAGGTTCAGCACCTGGTGTAGTTAAGCTTTGCAGGAATACTAACAAAAAACCTAAGCCAAACCCTTCACAACTAGCAGCTAAAGCTGAAAAGAAGACAGCAGAAATAGCAACAAATCGAAAATGTTTAAATTCCCGTAATATTAACTTATTATTTTGCCAAAAACTTGTAGCTTTGAATATGTTTAAGGTTGAAGTGGAAAATTTGAGATACATAAAATTTTGAGGAGAGAATTTTTCGATTTAAGCACAGTCAATCAAAAGAAATTACAGCTGTTTCGATGGGAGCGCGACGGATAAAAATACCAACAGCAGAACCTTTTAAATTAAATAATGTACATAATTCCTGTGTGGAGATATGAAAACAGGAATAATCATCTTTTAGTTCAAAAAATACTAGACTAGGATGAGAAATATCTAATTATCCTAGTTTGTATTTCGAGAAATTTATGACAATCTAGCCGATTTAAATTTAGTCTCTATCTGCCATGAATTTACTACTTTTGGAAGTTCATTTAACTGTGGTTTTTTGCCTTCAATACTTAGCTTAACTGCATCTTTTAAGCACCAGGAGCGATATTGAATTAAACTCATTTCACCACGCAAGACGTTAAATAATTTGGGCAAATTATCTAGTCCATACTTACGCATCCATAGACCAAGGGAAGTAATATGATGTTTTCTAGTTGGAGAAAATTTGATCGCTCGAAAGAGGCGACCTTTTTCGCCAATATGCCACTCATAAGAAAACAGTAATTCTGGTGATTGAAACCACATAAGTATAGTTAGTCCCAGCATTAAAGGACTAAGTATAAACAGCAAAATTAATGCTAAACCCCAATCAATAATTCGTTGAATAATCCTGAATATTTGATGACTTGGTTTTGGTAATTGATTTCTAAAGGATAGACTGAGGAATATAGGTTTATTAGCTTGCTCACAAGCATCTGCCCAAAATTGCAGCGCCCCATCTCCTAGTTGTGGATCTATGCTGACTAAACTAACTGGAGAATGTTTTAAACATTCTACTAATAATTTTTCATTATCTAGCGCAGGTAAATATGGTTGTTGCAAATTTCTAGGAGACTTCACCAACAGTTGACCCCTGCGCCACTGAAGTGTGCAGTATTGTGAGCGATAATTTTGGGGCTGCTGGGGTATGGTGCTGTGTTTTTGTAAACTAGGAACAATTGAAGTTGTCATAGGTCTTTGCGTTTATACAGTAGCCAATTACTGATTTGAAAATAGGAGTTAACTTTTGTGCCTTTCTGTAGATGTGAAGATGTACAGAAAGCAACTATCAGGTTGAAGCAAGCAGCAATTCAGATCAATGGAGAGTTGGTAAGCTTGGTATTTTCTCTGGGGATCTGTAGAGGGCAATTCCCCCTGAAAATCATCTCTACATTAATTTAGTTCAAGCTACTAATTTTTATGCAGCTATCACCAAAAATTACAAAAATACTCTACTATTAGCCTTCGGACTTGAGGTTTTATCCTTAATTTCTAGAATATAATAAATGGGGACATTGACTAATGATTAAATCAATTCTTTATTTAGTCTTTAAATAGATATGTTATTTTGGGGAATAATATTAAGTTCAGATAAACTAAATTTTAAAATGTCCGATATAATACATTTATTAATAAAATCACAAAATCTCACTTATTTACAGGAAAATCTCAAATTATATCATATTTTTATCACTAAAATCCTGCTCCTTTCTCAATCAAATAGGGTGGGCATTGCCCACCTTAGTCGATCATCAGGTTTTTAGAGCCAATGCACAACGCAATTAGTGTTCAAGCAAAATGCTACGCCTGAAAATCATCTCTTATTTTTCTACTAATTGTGGTAATACCAATTGTTCTTGTTTGACATAAGGTACATAAGTGCTATCAGAGTTAGATACTCCATTAGCCACAACCCCAATCAAATTTAACTTGCTCAACATTGCTGTAGCTTGGGATAAATTGTTGCGCGTCACCCTACCAATACTCGCAACCATGACTACACTCCGACAAGATGAGGCTGTGAGTATAGCATCTACCATACCGATAACTGATGGCGCATCTATGAGTACCAAATCATAGTTTTCTTCAAATGCAGCCATCAATTCAATCATGCGTGGAGAACTCAGCAAATGAGCCGGATCTACAGGTACTGGACCAGCGGTTAAAATGTCGATATAGGATGAACCTGAGTATTGAATTCCAATTTGATTAGGAAGGGTAACATCACTTGCTAATATAGTTGATAATCCTTGTTCATTAGGAAGATTCAACTGTTTGTGCAAGCTGGGATCTCGTAAGTTAGCATCAATTAGCAGGACTTTTTTATGTAACCGAGCCGCACTCATCGCCAAACCTAAAGTTAAGGCTGACTTACCTTCATCTGGTAATGCTGATGTCACCATTAAAGATTTCAAGTCAGTTACATTATGGAGAAGTTCTATATTTTTATAAATCAGATCCAATGATTCCCACCGTGGTGGAGATTGTAAGACTTGAATTGTCCAAGGTGCAAGAACTTCTGGTTTACCAAAGGGTAATTTGATGATTGATTCTTTGGGTTTTGCTGGTGGTAATTTGGGAGTTGTTCCCAATAAAGGTAAGGCAACTTGTTTTTCTAATTCAGCGGTAGTATGTACTGAATCATCTGATGCTTCTCGAATAAAGGCGGCAATCCCACCTAATATTAATCCGACTACGCCACCTAATAAAAGATTTTGTTGGAGATTTGGTCCCAATTTTATGCCTTTTTGTGGTTCTTCTACTACTTCCCAATTAAATCCACCCTTGGAAAGTTCCTGGCGCAGTTGCTGTTCGGCTCTTAACAATTGCTCCATTCTTTCCCGGCTAAATTGTAACTGGGGGAGGATGCGATTGTAATAAGCTAAAAGAGAAGGAAAACGTTTCAATTGCGATCGCAATTCTTTCTCTTTTGCTGCCAAAGTTTGATCACGGGCGCTTAAAGAAACTATATTGGTTTGGGTTTCGACTAATTCACCAGTGAGGGTAAGATCAATTTGCCCAAGTTGTCCTTGTTCTAGCAGATTATCTCCCAAACTAAATGTATTAGTAGACTGTCTACCTAAAGTTCTACTAACTTCTTTTTGCAAAAGTTCTTTTTGACTTTGAAGTTGTTCTTTTAGTTTTTGTACACCGGGAGTATCATCTGTAAAACGTAAACGTTCCTGTGCTAAAGCTAGTTCTGTTTTTTGGATTTCGTTGAGTAAGCCTTGATAGCGAATGGATTGACTTAAACGAGAAGAAACTAGGGCATTTTGTGGAGAACGATTCAGTTGTTCTTGCAAAGATTTTTGCTTGGCTACAGCTTCTTCATATTGAGAACGAGTTGCTTGTCGCTCTTTCTGAATATTATTTAAAGTTTCTTCAATTGCTTTGGCTTGCAATTCTGGATCAATTAAATTCTGGTTGCTGCGAAATCTTTGCAGATTAGCTTCAGAAGCGTTTACCTCGTCACTAGCTTTTCGCAACTGCTCTCTGATAACTTGTAGACCTTTTTGTAAACGTACATCCTGTTGTTGTTTGTTATATGCTACATAAACTTGCCGAATGGCAGTTAACACTTTTTGGGTTTTTTGTGAATCACTATCACTATAGTCAACTTGAAAGATTTTTGTAACTACATTATCTTCTGGAGTCTTAATTTGAGTTAAGACTAAGGATTTTTTAATTTCCTCTACGGTGATGGTTGGATATTCAGATTTGAGTTGCTCAACTGCTTTTTGAATCAGTCCAGAACTCCGCATCAAGTTAAGCTGTGTTGCCGTGTCTATAACAACGTTAGTGTCTGTAAATTGATTTTCTACTGTATCCCCTGCTTCTTTTTTCCCTTGATAGTTAGGTTCTACTAGCAGTTGCATCGTACTTTCAAAGGTTGGCTTTGTCTTTAAAGTGATGATACCTGCCAGTGCAGTAGAACTGAGAAATACTAATAAAAACCAGGGAAATCTACGGACAAGTACAGTAAGCATTTGTCCATAGCCCGGTTCTGTATCTGCTACTGGAGTTATGTGGGGATTTAGGCTAGTTTGAACCACGTTGATTATCCTTCTCTGGGAGACGCTAGGCGTAATTTGCTTCCCCGTGGGGGTAAAGGTAATATCAGGTTCAGCGAATACTTATAATTAGGATTGACGCAGAGATTTTTGAATTACAAGTAATTAACCGAACTTGATTGAAGAGCTTAAATGAATGAAAGATGCAAACCAGAAACTTGAACAAGAATTTTCTCAACTTGAGTAAAAAATGCTTGTTCTGAAAAATTATTGACAGCGTGATTACGAATATTTTCGTAATTCCAAGATATTCCTCTAGCTTCTAGTAATGCAGCTTGTAGAGAATCGGGTGTTTGTCTATTAAAAAAAACTCCCGTTTGACCAGGTATTTGAGTATCTAATACCCCACCGGCTCCATAAGCTATGACTGGAGTTCCACTGGCATTTGCTTCTATTGGCACTAATCCATAGTCTTCTAAGGCAGCGACAATAATGGATTTAGCTCTAGAAAATAAGTCTTTGCGTTTTCTATCACTAACATGACCTAAAAATTCGATATTGTCCAATGCCTTGGATTTTAACCGATGTAGCTCTGGTCCGTCACCTGATATTAATAAATGCCACCCTAACCAATTAAAAGCCTCGACTATGATATCAAGACGTTTATAGCTTATCATCCGGGCTGATGCCAAGTAGTATTCATCTTTTGTATCAGAAAAAACAAAGTTACTCGTATCAATTGGATAGTTAATTACAATGGCTTGTTTTCCATAAATTTTTTGAATGCGACGGGCAACAACGCTGGAATTGGCAATGTAGAGGTCTGGTTCTTGAGAATATTTTAGGTCTACATTTCTCATCATTGCAAAGATTTTTTCAATTACAGGTGCAAAATAGCGATAGTCTCCATACTCCCGTAAATAAGTTTCTGTATCCCACAGGAATCGGGTCACATTATGACAAAAACAAATATGGTGTGCTTGTGGTTTTTTTCTGACTACTTTGGCAAAACTAGTGCTACTACTGATGATTAAATCATAGTCTTGTAAATCCAACGCTCGAAAGGCAGGAAAGTACAGGGGAGCCATCAAGCGAAAATACTTTGCTGCACCGGGTATATTTTGCAAAAACGTTGTGTTAACTATTCGTTCACCCAAATCAATCGTTTTTTGCGGATCATATAAAGAAGTAAAAATGTCAGCGTCGGGGTAGCGTTTACAAAGCAATTCAAACACTCGCTCTGCCCCACCGCGTTGGGTTAAGTAATCATGGACGAGTGCAATTTTCATGGATGATGCCTTATATGAGACAGTTAACTAAGTTAGGGGCTGATGCGTCAGGGTGTACAGATGTTAATAATTTCTCTGTTTATAGCAGTATTATGTCTGTACTAAACCCATCCTTAGGTAGTTACAGGTTGCCAATTAAGTTTGTCTAATGTGCGATATATATATTGGGGCAGTGTAGCTATCGCACTCCAGATTTGATTTACTCTAAAACTGCATGATTTTACAATTAAATGACATTGCTCATAGCAGCTGATAGATGACAGGTGACAGGAAGGATTCAGACTCCTAACTCCTGAATGCTTACATTTTGATGTTTTGCCTTTGTTTTTTTACTAGGTAGATACTTTTGAATGAAACTTTAATTTTTACCTGTAAACTAAAGGTGGAAACAGAATATCAGATAAATTATCATTTAGTTGTTCGGTTTGAACAAAAAATTAATCAATAATTTATCAAGGAGTTTGGGTGTTTTAGTCAGTCACTAAGTTGGTGATGGCAAGTTAGATTGTAGGTAATATCATACCCAGATCCCCGACTTCACCAGATCAATTTATAGCAATTCCCATTCAAGTGAGGTACAAGCAATAATAATTAAACGCAGATGGACGCTGATAAACGCGGATAATTTTGTACTTCATTAGACTAGGAAA
>RDYJ01000007.1 GCA_004293145.1 Nostocales cyanobacterium
GGTTTAGCTATTGCTTTGGCAATTGTGCAAGCTCACAAAGGTAAATTAGAAGTAGAAAGTCAGGTTGATATTGGTACTAAATTTACTGTTATTTTGCCACTCTTTTCCAAAGTAAACAACTAACTTCAACTATCATTGATGTGATCATAGCAATTGCGGCGGCTGTTGCACCATTCATTCCTTTATTAATAGCGAAACTAGCAATTATTAATAAAGTTGCTGTTCCTAACCAAGTAAAAAGATTAACATGACCTGTGCGATTTTCACTCACTAAAAAACCCTGAGTTGCATTTTGCAAAGCTACCAATAATGGTACTATAGTACAAATCAAAATTACAGGTTTGATGCTATTAGCAAGGGTGAGATCATTACCGATGAAACTTTGCACAATGCGATCGCCTACAGGTGTTAAACTCATAAACAATAATAAAACAGAACAAGCAGCACCTACACTAATAGCAAAAATTAATAATTGGCGATCGCTCACTTGATGGCGATATTTAATCACAATTTGCTGTACCATGCGGGTAGAATTGGCAATGACTAACACCAAACCCCACGCAGCAGACCAAGCAGCAATGGCAATTGTAGCATCTTCGGCACGAGCAAGAATACTAATTAAAATCGTTCTACCACCCCAAACCACCATCATCGTATTAGCTAAGGGTAAATAGAATTTCCACACCTGCACTAAATTTCGGGGTAAATTAGGTTGTCTAACTATTTCCGGTGGTATAGTTGCTCCAGTCTGACGAGCAAAAATTGTTACAGCTAAAGCTTCGACTATCACCCCACTAATGAGGGCAATTCCCGCCAATACACCCCCAGATACTTGTAAAAAAAAGCCAGATGTAAGAATTACCGCCAACGTCAAAAGTCTGAAAATACTAGCTTTTGCCACCGCACGGGCTTGACCGTGGTAAATTAATAAACCTTGAAAATAACGTCGCCAAGCGATCGCAAACGGCCAACCACAAGCTACTAATAATACTTGACTAACTGTAGCTAACATTGCTGAAGGAATACCCAACAAACTCACACCAACAGAATTAAATATAACAGGTATCCCTAACAAACCTAATAAAAAAGTCAGTCCTCCACCCAAAAATAAATTAAATCGCCATAAAGCCTTACGTGAATCTTGAGAACCTGCTAAAGCATTAGAAGCGTGCAGAATCATAATAATCGGACTTTCAAAAAATATCGCCAAAGATTTAGCAATACCTACAGATGCAAGGTTATTTTGAGCATCAGGAAGATGGGCTAATGTAGTAGTCATCATCGGATCACCACAGGCCATAGTCACATCACTAAGAGATAAAGGCAGAAATTCCCGCCATAAAGTCCCTAAGCTCACTTTTGTAGACAGAGGTTCTTCCAGTTTCATCCTTTTTCAAACCAAAATAATATAAACATCTTCATAAACCTCCTACTCTCTGCGCCTGGAGCGCCTCTGCGTGATCAAATACATTTCATTTTCTTAACAACTAACCTGCGACTGAACAAGATCCAAAGATACAGGAGAAAGCTGAGAAATAGCTGTCATCAGATCAGAACTTGGCAAAATGTGAATATTTTGTCCAGTTAACCAATCAGCATTGTAAACTGTTTCTAAATACCTATCGCCCCGGTCAGGATTCAGTAGTAACATAGTCTGAGGCTGAGTAAATCTTTGGGCATCCGCTAAAGCTGCGGCCACAATTGCACCAGTGGAAGCACCTAAAAGCATCCCTTCCTGTTTAGCCAAAGCATGACAAACAGAAAACGCCAAATCATCATCCACACTATAAGCCGCGTCTAGCACCTGCGGGTCAAAATTGGGGGGAACGAAAGACAAACCCAGTCCAGTCATCTTGTAGGGGTGTCTGGGAGTACCAAAAATAGCCGATCCAGCCACATCAACACCAATAATTCTAGTTTGGGGATAATACTTTTTAAAGTAGCGACTAATACCCCCTAATTGTCCGGCTGTACTAACTCCGATCACTATAGCATCCGGCGCACCACCAAACGCATCAACAATTTCCCGCGCTGTCCAAAGTTCATGGGCATCAGTATTACTAGGATTCTTATGTTGACAGGGATACCAAGCATCGGCAATATTTGCGGCTAATTCCTGAGCTTTTGCCATTCGTGCTACCTGCATCGAACCTTGAGCATCAGCAGCACTTAAAGGAACTTCAACCAATTTTGCACCATAAGCGGTCAGCATTCTTCGCGTTGTTACAGGGGTTTTCGCATCAATAACAATCATTACCCTGTAACCTTTGATTGCACCCACAATTGCTAACCCAATGCCAAAGTTACCAGAACTAGATTCAACAATTGTACCACCTGCTCGCAATAAACCTTGTTTTTCAGCTTCATTTACCAGATAAGCGGCATTTTTCTCTTTAATACTCCCGCCAGGATTACAAGATTCTAGTTTTAAATATAAATGATGATGTTGGCAACTGGGATGAATTTTATTTAACCTGACAATGGGAACTTTACCTAATGCTTCTATCACCGTTTGAAATAGGGGTGATGTTGATAAGCTGGTTCTCAGGGTTAGTTCTGGGGAGTAAGTAACCATCATTAAATAGCCAAATACTGTTCATCTCCAAAGATGCCAACCTTAGATGAAATAGAGATGAAATAGCTAAATTTTATCTAAGTCCGCATCGCCTAATATTCTTTTTGTTTAGAATAAGAAAGAAAAACCATGAAAATCTAGCCGTGACAGCAAACTTAACCGATACCTCAACTTCTATTTTTCGTCTGTCTCCCTTGATTAGAATTACTCTGTTGAGTTTATATGTAGCCTTGACAATTCCCTTACCCTTTTTAGCGGAATTTACCAAAGCACCCACACCACCCCCATTATTGTGGGTAGGAATTAGCATCGGTTTTGTGGGATTATATGCGGTGTTGACTGAAAGAGCGATCATAGATGACCAGGGAATTCAAGTTACTTACCCCGTTTGGGTTCCGCGCTTTTTTCGCAAAGGTTGGTCTTTAGCTTGGTCAGATGTCAAAAGCTTAAAACCCCGCACTACAGGTCAAGGTGGGATGGTGTATTATTTCCTCAGCCAAGACGGAAAAGCCTATTTACTACCCATGCGTGTGGCTGGTTTTAATCGGTTGGTAAATTCTGTCCAAGCAAAAACAGGTATTGATACTACAGATGTTCGTCCTTTAGCCCAACCTTGGATGTATTTGATTTTATTCTTTTGTACTATTTTATTGTTATTGGTAGATGCTTGGACTATTAACACAGCAATTGGTTATTAGTCATTAGTCATTAGTCAGTTGTTATTGTCCCCCTCCACCCATACACCCATACAACCCTACATCAATGCTCAGGCTAGAGCAAGTTAACTTATCTACGAGGCTGAAAAGTCAGACTCAGAGTAATTTACCGGGATACCCGATTTTACAGGATATTTCTTTTGAGGTATTTCCAGGCGATCGCATCACTATTGTCGGTACTGCTGGTGCTGGTAAAACTTCCTTGTTGCGTCTCATCAACCGTTTAACTGAACCCACTAGCGGTAAAATTTATCTAGAAAATCAGGATTATCATCAAATTCCTGTGATTCAGCTGCGTCAACAGGTGACGCTTGTACAACAAGAATCTAAGTTGTTGGGGATGACAGTTAGGGAAGCATTAGCTTATCCTTTAGTTTTGCTAGGCTTGTCTAAACAGAAAATTCAGGAAAAAGTCAGTTATTGGCAAGAACAACTGCAAATTCCTGAACAATGGTTAGGACGCACTGAAGTACAACTTTCAGCCGGACAGAGACAATTAGTAGCGATCGCTCGTGCCTTAGTCATCCAACCCAAAATTTTACTCCTAGACGAGCCTAATTCCGCCTTAGACCCTGGTAAAGCTTCCCTTTTGATCAATATCTTCACCCAACTAACTCAAGCCCCTACAACCACGATTTTGATGGTAAATCACCAACTTGACCTAGCCCAAGAATTTAGCACCCGTTTGTTACATCTTCAGCAAGGTCAAATGTTGGCAAACTACCCAGCCCCTGATATAAACTGGGAAGAGTTAAAAACCAGCTTGATAAAAGCTGAATATGAATCAGCCGCAGAATGGATTTAAAGTGGTAATTGGTAATTGGTAATTGGGTTATTAACCTTCCCATCTTCCCAATCCCCAATCCCCAATCCCCAATCCCCAATCAGGTGCTTTGAGTAGCAAGGGTAGAACGTGGATTAGTAAATCTCTCTTTAGCTAACTTTGTTTGTGATTGCGGAACATTAGCGTTCAAAATTTCCATGTTAAATCGGTATCCGACGTTGCGGATAGTTTGAATTAAGTTAGGTTGACGCGGATCAAGTTCCACCTTTTTCCGTAGTGACAAAACATGGGTGTCAATAGTACGCGGATTATCAATAGCGTCCGGCCAAGCACGACGCAATAATTCCGACCTACTCAAAGGCATTCCGCCTGCTTGCGCCAAAACATAGAGTAAACTGAATTCTTGGGGTGTTAAATCGATAAACTCCCCTTGAAAACGGACTCGGCGCTGTACCAAATCAATTTGTAAAGTGCCATAATCCAAGTAAGCTGGTGCAGTAGGTGTCCGCTTACGGCGAATTAGTGCTTCTACCCTAGCTAAAAACTCTTGCATTCCAAAAGGTTTGCTCAAGTAGTCATCAGCTCCTGCTTTTAAGCCGGCGACTATATCAGCTTCATTGTTCCGGGCAGATAGCATCAGAACTAAAGGCTGTTGCTGACGGTGCAACCAATGGCAAAACTCAATCCCGTCACCATCTTGCAAATCAGCATCTAAAATCACCAATGTTGGCTGATGACTTAAAAATACTTCCCTTGCTTGATATATGCTGGCGGCTTGATGTACTCGGTATTCCAGTTGTTGCAAGTGCCAACCCAGCAACGACCTCAGATGGGGATTCCCCTCAACGATTTCAATACAAACCGAACCCACAGTGGCAAGACCCCTTAGCGTCGATGACTTTCAAATTAACAAGCTCAAGCTTAAGGTTTTGTAGCCTTTGCTACTTCAATTGCTATTATCTTTACATTTACTCCAAGAAAACCTTGCAAGAAATTTAAATAAATTTAATTTTGGCTTTAACTATCTGGGATTATTCAAGCTAATTTTTGAGACTAAGCCAAAATTTTTTTCGTATCAGCATCCTTCTCAAGAAGTATAGTAAGATGAAAAGACTATCTTGGAAATAAGATAGCTTCTTGTCCCAGCTTGATCAGCCTTGTGCAGCTGAAAGAACAGGTCTAGTTATTAATCAGTTGCGCTCTCTGGTAATAACTTCAGATCCACTTATTGAGATTTAGAGGTAAAGTCATAAAATTAAATTAGCAACCCATCTTAGTTTACGTTTTCAAGAATACGATCTAATTAAGTTTTTAGCTGCTGGGGGGTCTGACCCAACGTCAAAATCTTAACTTTGGGTTAATACTTAAGGAAGAAGTCATACTTCACTTTCGAGCGTGAATCATATACAATTCTCATTCCAAAGAGATTAAAACAGCAGTTATGCTCCAAGACACACAAACCATCCGCTATTACCAAAGACTTACCGACGCCTTCGTCGAGTTGTGGAATCGCGGTTATCGTATGGATGATATGCGGATGTATTTGGATGGATATCTAGCCGCACTGCGACAAAGCAACGCCATTGAGCCTTATCTGATTCATCGCTTAGAGGAAGAAGCAAGTCGCTACTTATACGATGGATCGAACTTTGCAATGGTACAGCCAGAACCAGAAAGACAGCACGGATATTACTAAAGACCGTACCCTGGTTTTTTAGCTACAACCGTGTATCACCGCCGATGATCATAGCATAATTTTTGCATTGGTCAACTGTATCCAAAGGTATGAAATTTTGGAATCACTGTACTAAAAAAGTCCAACCCCTTGGCGTTATACGGCTGAGGGGATTTTTGTCTGAGATGATTTGATTGAACTTGGCATTAATTAAGTTATGTATAATTTTTTGTTGTTTTATGTAAAGAGTGATCTAAGTATCAGGATCTGGCGCTAATTATTATAATATTTGGTTATTTTATCTTGGGTAAATACATTAAGTAAGTAAAAATTTATTTTCATAGCGAGGATATTAATTAATCTTGTCTTAACCATTATTTGGATTTTGACAGATTAAGATATAAAACGAATTAAGGTAAGTCTTTGTAAATTTTTGCAAATAAATTTCCTAAATCGATAGTAGATAGACATGATTCAAATTCTTGACTCAACTTTAAGAGAAGGAGAACAAACTCCTGGAGTTTATTTTTCCCCGAAGAAAAAGCTAGTAATTGCCCAAATGTTAGATTGGATTGGGGTAGATATTATCGAAGTTGGTAATCCGGCTGTGGATAGTGAAATTGCCTCATCTGTAAAGCAAATTGCCCATGCTGGACTCAAAGCTAAAATTGGCGCTCATTCACTTTGTAAAATAGATCATGTGCAGAAAGCGTTAGATTGTGGTGTAGATTTTTTAGGTGTATTTTTTAGTGTTTCTCAGAAAAGATTACAAAAGGATTACAAAATTTGTTTAGAAACGGCGATTGCAAAAATCGTTGAAGTTATAAGTTACGCGAAAACCCAAAAACCTGATTTATTAATTAGGTATACACCAGAAGATACAGTGCGATCGCCAATAGAAAATGTAATTGAAGCAGCCAGAGCAGCAGTCAAGGCGGGGGCGAATATCATTAGCATAGCGGATACAACTGGTTATACCACGCCTTTCCATCCGCAGCGCAGCATTTATTTTTATGTCAAAACTCTGCAAGAAGAATTAGGTAATAGTGGTTTATATCCACAAATAGAGGTTCATTGCCACAATGATAAAGGTTTGGCTTTAGCGAATGCACTGGATGCTTATAGAGCCGGGGCTGACATTATTGATGTTAGTGTCATGGGACTAGGAGAAAGAGCAGGTATTGTAGATCTAGGAGAATTACTTATAAACTTAACAGAGATGGGTGAAGCAGGAAATCATTGGCAACTAGGCTATTTACAAGATTTATACAATTTTGTGAGTGAACATTCTCATATCTCAATTCCTCCTCATCAACCAATAACCGGTAAAAATGCCTTTACACACTATGCAGGTGTTCACGTAAAAGCCGTAGCACAAGATGAGAGACTATATCAAAGTTTAAATCCGCAAATTCTGGGAAAAAAAAGTAGCTTGGCATTAGGGATGCAATCAGGATACACTGCTGTTGAACTAGCTATGAAGCAAATTGGCAGAGAAGAATTGGCTGAAAACAAAGATTTAGTAGCTAAGATTCTCCAAGAAATTAAAGTAATTGCTAAAAGGGGTACTCCGATTGATATTGAAAAGGAACTACCAGAAATTGTAGATCGCTACTGCACCAATCAGCATCCGATTACCAATGGAATTTGTACTTTATCTACGTAAGTAGACAAAGTATGATATAACCTATTCAAAAGGGAAAAACAGGATCTCGTATCTATCTTAACAAGGGGTTACTATGACAATAATGGAATCAATATTTAAGAATTTTTTGTACCCACTCAAACAGCTAGTTGTTCCAGATTCTCAAATTTACTGGATGTACCTGCTGTCATCATTATTGATAGCACTGTCAATTTACCTAATCCAGTTTACTAAAACAGAAGAAAAAAAGAATTTTCTGGAATACTGCTTTCCGAAAGAGGTTTATCTTCATCAATCTGCAATTCTGGATTATCAGAACTATTTACCGATGATGTTGCTAAAAAGCTTTCTCATATCACCAATTACTACTATTTTATCGGCAACAGTTATTGCTGGTATAGTTAGTAATTTTCTCAGCTATCTAACTGGGAGAACTGCTATTTTTGCAATAACAGAACCTCAGCTTTGGCATCATTTTGCCTTTAGTATATTTCTAATATTAGCTATTGATTTTGGTTACTTTTATAATCATTATTTGAGACATAAGATTCCTTTACTTTGGGAATTTCACAAAATACATCACACAGCTGAAGTTTTGACTCCATTTACTTTATTCCGACATCATCCCCTAGATTATTTTGTGCAAATAATCACAGTTTCTATATTTTCCGGTGTAGCGATAGGGTTGTGGACTTATCTATTTGGTAATCAAAACCAAATTCTGTATATCAATGGCGTACCCTTTTTGCTATTTGCTTTTTATCTGACTGGTAACTTCCGCCATTCTCATATTTGGTTAGCATTTCCCTATGGGATTAGTCATGTCTTTATTAGTCCGGCTCAACACTATATCCATCACGCTAACGAGTCTAAGTATTACGATGCAAATTACGGCAAAATATTCGCAGTTTGGGATTGGATTTTTGGGACATTGTATGTGCCGAGAAACTATGAAAAGCTAGATTTAGGTTTACCTGGTGATGAAGGAAAGACGTTTGATAGTGTTTTCAACTTTTATTGGCAGCCATTTAAAGCTGTATTTGAGCAATCGAAAAATAAAAACTTTTCTTCTGTGGAACTTTTAAATGAAGATCACCTATCCAACAAACAGATGTGAAATAAAATATAGAGGAATACTACCTAAATCCTTTGAGAACAATATTAGGTAGTGTTGGGCTGGCAATGCTTACTTTGGATATTTTTTAGTCGGCACTGCCAACCCATCCTCATGATATTTAAAATTGAAGATTGCTATATTTAATTAGAGCTTACTCACTTAGTTTTGAATGTGAAAGCGTAAGGATTCACATTCAAAAACGTCCTCACTATTTAAGTTATGCCATTGGATCAGCTAAAGGAAATAATGATCATATCAAAAATTCAGGAAGAGCAATTTAGTGAGGTAAAGCCAAAAACACAAGCGTCTAGTAAGTGGTGGGCAACAATTGGTATTAGTATTGGCGTATTTATTTTTGCCTTGGATGTCTATATAGTCAACCTGGCATTACCAATTATGGTGAAATCACTGCATACTAACTTTGCTACTATTCAATGGGTGGTTTTAAGTTACTTACTAGCGATCGCTATTTTTGTGCTGAGTGCCGCAAAATTAGGGGATATGTGGAGTAAAAAGCGACTTTACATTATCGGACTCATAGTATTTACCTTCAGTTCGCTATTGTGTGGACTTGCACCCAATGTAGGTTTTTTAATAGCTTTTCGCGCCCTGCAAGGATTAGGTGCTGCATTCATATCAGGTCTGGGAACAGCAATGATTGTGGAATTATTTCCAGCAGAAGAAAGAGGACTTGGCTTAGGTATTAGAGCCGGAGTTTTTGGACTAGGAATTATGCTCGGTCCGACCATAGGAGGACTGTTAATGACTTTAGGAGATTGGCCGTTAATATTTTTAATTAATGTACCGATTGGGATTATTGCCTGTTTAATTGTGGCTTATCTTGTCCCATCTTCTACTGTAGATGTCACGCAACAAAGCTTTGATGTGATTGGGACATTAATTCTCACCATAACTTTAACTTGTTGTACACTGGGCATTACCTTATTGCAAAGTGAAGGTTTTGGTTCTAGTACCGCATTAATTTTGCTGATTGTATCTTTGATTGGTTTAGCTGGCTTTTTATTAGCAGAATCCCAATTATCAGAGCCAATGTTAGATTTGAAGATTTTTCAATCTTTAGAGTTTAGTCTTGGTTTAGCACTGCGGTTTTTAGGTAACTTCGTGATGGCAGGAGCTATTTTTATGTTACCTTTTTTCCTGAAATTGGTTAAACAATATCCCACTGAAGAAGCAGGTTTATTGTTAGCAGTACCGCCAATTATAATTGTCTTGACAGCACCGATTGCTGGAATTCTTTCTGATCGGTATGGCTCGCGGATTATTAGCTTAATTGGATTATTATTGATGGCGATTGGGTGCTTAGTAATTAGCACCTTTGATAGTCAATTAACTGTAGTCAGTTATATTCTAGGAATTATTCCCTATGGCTTAGGAGTGGGAATGTTTCAATCTCCCAACAACAGCGCCATTATGGGTGCTGCACCAAAAACAAGCTTAGGTGTGGCTTCAGGTTTGTTGTCTTTATCGCGGATATTGGGACAAACAGCAGGTGTACCGTTAGTAGGGGCTGTATTTTCGTTTGTGACTATTACAAATGCTAAATTAAGTGCAAATATTGATGTCACAAATGCACCGATAGAGTCATTAGTTTTTGGTACAAAAATTACTTTTTTGGTTGTATCTGCTTTATTGTTAATATCTACAATTTTTGCAGTTTGTTTATGGTGGCTAGAAAAAAAGAATTGGATATTAAGAAAGGAGTCAGGAGTTAGGGGTTAGAATAATTAGGGTTTGCTGATAGCGTAGCGTAAGCCATATAAACGGAAGATATAAATACAGCAGAATATAGCTTACGCCACGCTACGCTATCAGGAGTAAGTAGAGACGTTCCGGCGGAAAGTCTCTACTGGTGAATGTGTATAGGTTTAAATTTAGATTCTGTACCTTAGCGCAGTAACAGTAATTTCCACAGTTGTAGTTGCGCTATCGGCTAAGTTACCCAAGTCAAAAGTAAGAGTACCTTCTGATTGAGTAGTAGGAGTTAAGCTGGCTGAAACAAAGGTTACTCCTTCGACTAATGTTTCTGTGAGGTTAATGCCTTGGGATTCTATTGTACCGTTGTTAGTAATGGTGATTGTGTAGGTTAGACTATCACAAATTTGAACTAAATCCGCACTAGCAGTTTTTTTAATTACTAAATCAGCTTGGGCGATGATTTCCACAGAGGTGGGAGAATAAGTGAAAACTGGCGCGTGGTTATCGTCAAAAGCCATTGCATAGATGTAATAATTACCTGTTGCAACACCTTGAGTATTCCAGGTGAAAGTATCTGCACCATCTATTTCCTGAATGCCACTAGCTATGAGAATACCATTATTTCCTGTGGCATCATCGTCTCTCATGCAATATCTTGAATTAACAATTACTGGTAAAGTTAAAATCAATCTTTGAGGGGAGAATTATCACAGAAGAAGAATATCAAATCAAACGTCAATCTCTAGTTGATCAACTTTAGATAAATTGTGTTAATGATTTTTCGGTGAAATATAATTTTATATTTAGTTAACCAGAGTAAGTTTTAACGTACTTCAGCTATTAGCCCGGAAATTTATTTCCGGGTGGGTATAGAAGTACACAATTTAACCCCCACTTAACTTCTTTGTACCAAATAACCACAACGATGTTCACCATCAATCAACCAGTGAGTACGTTCTACAGTACAATCGGGTAAAATCGCCGCAAACATTTCTAACTCATGACCGCAAACACTAGGAAATGATTCCGCAACATTAGAAATAGCGCAAGTGTGTTCCATAAACATGAACCTTTCACCACTGTTAATATCTGACTCAACGGGGTGAAACTCCGCCATAAAACCTTCCGCTTTTCGTAATTCTACCAAATTTGCTACTCGTTCCTGCAAAGAACCAGTACCTACTCTTTCCCGATATTCTTGCGCCTTACGTTCCCATTGTTTTTGTAAAATAGTCTTGACTTGTTCCCGTCCCACAGTCGCTGCTAAAGTATCCAAGAGGGAAACCGCAAACTCTCCATAACCATCACTGAAGCGGTTTAAATTTCTTTGTAATTGTTCCCGTCCCCTTTGACTTAGCTGATAAAGATGCTGAGGACGACCCATAGCAACTTGATCAGGTATAAAATATATAACTAAATTATCCGCCTCCAAATCCTTCAAATGACGGCGAATAGCTTGGGGACTGACATCTAACACTTCTGCAAGCTCCAAGGCGGTGGCTTGTATTTGTTTCAAAAGATACTCTAAAATATCCTGCTTAGTTGTGGACTGCTGGGTAGTGGCCATTTTAGTCCCAAAAAAATTTTTAGAAAATTTGACTTAAACAACATTGTTGTTGTTAATCTATCGTACAATGAAAATAGATTAAACAACAGCCGAGTTGTTTTAATCGTTAAACCTATTCTAGCAGCCCTGTTAGCAATCGGTAACACAAAACGGGAATCAGCGTTAAGCAACCCGTCGGCCGTCCTTTAAAGAGAACACCAGAGAAACGATGAGCGCATCCGTCACTACCTTAGTCAACCAACCTTACAAGTACGGCTTTGTTACCGATATTGAAGCCGATACTATCCCTCGTGGATTAAGCGAAGATGTTATTCGCCTGATTTCCGCTAAAAAGAATGAACCGGAATTCATGCTGGAGTATCGCCTCCGCGCTTATCATCAATGGCTGAAAATGACAGAACCAACTTGGTCTCATGTCCAATATCCGCCTATTAATTATCAGGATATTATTTATTATTCTGCACCGAAACAAAAGAAAGCAAAGCTCAATAGTTTAGATGAAGTTGATCCCACTTTATTGGAAACCTTCGCAAAATTAGGTATTCCTTTAAATGAACAAAAGCGATTAACTAATGTTGCTGTTGATGCGATTTTTGATAGTGTTTCTGTCGCCACTACATATAAAGAAAAACTGGCTAAAGAAGGCGTAATCTTCTGTTCTTTTTCGGAAGCTCTGCAAGAACACCCAGAACTAATTAAAAAATATTTGGGTAGCGTTGTTCCCATTGCTGATAATTATTTTGCAGCTTTAAATGCGGCTGTGTTCAGCGATGGTTCTTTCGTTTATATTCCCAAAGGCTTAAAATGTCCAATGGAATTGTCTACATATTTCCGTATTAACTCCGGTGATACAGGACAGTTTGAACGGACTTTAATTGTCGCCGACGAAGGAAGTTATGTTTCCTATTTAGAAGGTTGTACAGCACCCATGTACGACAGCAACCAATTACACGCTGCGGTTGTCGAATTGGTGGCTTTAGATAATGCGGAAATTAAATATTCTACTGTGCAGAACTGGTACGCTGGTGATGTTAATGGTAAAGGCGGAATTTACAACTTTGTGACTAAACGTGGTTTATGTCAAGGTGTCAATTCTAAGATTTCTTGGACTCAAGTAGAAACGGGTTCTGCTATTACTTGGAAGTATCCTAGCTGCGTTTTGGTTGGTGATAATTCTGTGGGTGAATTTTACTCGGTTGCATTAACAAATAATATGCAGCAAGCGGATACTGGTAGTAAGATGATTCACGTTGGCAAAAACACCCGCAGCACTATTATTTCTAAGGGAATTTCTGCTGGTAAATCTAGTAATAGTTACCGGGGTTTGGTGAAGATTAATCCTACTGCTAAGGGTGCGAGAAATTATTCTCAATGTGATTCGATGTTAATTGGTGATAATGCTCAAGCTAATACTTTTCCCTATATTCAAGTTCAGAATAATACGGGTAAGGTTGAGCATGAAGCTTCTACTTCTAAAATTGGTGAAGATCAATTGTTCTTTTTTGCTCAACGTGGTATTTCTTCGGAAGATGCTATTTCGATGATGATTAGCGGTTTCTGTAAGGATGTTTTTAATCAGCTTCCTATGGAGTTTGCTGTTGAGGCTGATAAGTTGTTGAGTCTGAAGTTGGAAGGTAGTGTAGGTTAAGAGAAAGCTCACGCAGAGACGCAGAGACGCAGAGAGTAAAGGAGAGAGAGAAGATGATTATTGAGAATAGTGGTTTGATTTTGTCGGTTAAGGGTTTGACTGCTAATGTTGATGAAACTCCAATTTTAAAGGGTTTAAATTTGGATGTTCGCGCTGGTGAAATTCACGCGATTATGGGACCTAATGGTTCTGGAAAAAGTACGTTTTCTAAGGTGTTAGCAGGACATCCAGCTTATACTGTTACTGGTGGTGAGGTGGTTTTCCAAGGTCAAAATCTTTTGGAAATGGAAGCGGAACAACGTGCTAGAAGTGGTGTATTTTTGGCTTTCCAATATCCTCTGGAAATTCCCGGTGTGAGTAATTTGGATTTTCTGCGGGTGGCTTATAATTCTCGTCGGAAAGCTCAGGGTTTGGAGGAAGTTGACGCTTTTGATTTTGATGATTTGGTTGAGGAAAAGTTAGAAGTTGTAAAAATGAATTCTTCTTTTCTTAACCGCAGTGTGAATGAGGGTTTTTCTGGTGGGGAAAAGAAGCGGAATGAAATTCTGCAAATGGCGATTTTAGAACCCAAGTTAGCGATTTTAGATGAAACTGATTCGGGTTTGGATATTGACGCTCTGAAAATTGTCGCTAATGGGGTTAATCAGTTAACAAGTCCCGAAAATGCCACAATTATGATTACTCACTATCAGCGTCTTCTTGATTATATTGTTCCTGATTTTGTTCACGTTATGGCGCAGGGACAAATTATTAGAAGTGGTGGTAAGGAGTTGGCGTTGGAGTTAGAATCTCGCGGTTATGATTGGGTTCTGGAAGAAGCTTTGGGAGTGGGTGTGTAATGTCTATTCCAATTAATGTTGAAGTGTTAAATGAAGCTGCTTTATTATTAGATAGGGATGCTTACTTAACTGATTTGTTAAGTCGGGTAACTACCACAAAATCAGATGGTTGGTTACAAGATTTACGCGACGGTGCTGTTAATTGGGTGCGTCATTCTGTTATTCCTAATACCCGCGAGGAAGAATGGCGGTTTACTGATTTATCAGCACTAAAAAAGGTAGAATTTAATTTAGGGACGTTTAATGAAACGTCTGTTGAATATTTTGTTTTACCTGAAGTTTCTCAACGTTTAGTATTTGTAAATGGTGTTTATGCACCTGGTTTATCTAATACTGAAAATTTACCTGCTGGGTTAATTGTTGGTAATTTGGATGTCTTACCTGGTGAGGTTGTTCGGGAATATTTAGCGCAAGCTGATAGCTTGCGTGGCGTAGCCATAGGTGAGAAGGAGGTTTTTACTGCTCTGAATACTGCGGCTTTAAATGATGTTGCGGTGGTATGGGTTGGTAAAAATGTGGTGGTTGAAAATCCCATTCATTTACTATTTGTTTCTGTGTCTGGTGAGTCTGCGACTATTTCCCAACCTCGCGTTTTAGTGGTAGCTGAAAGTAACTCTCAAGTAACTTTAATTGAAGAGTATATTTCATCTTCACAAAATGAGGGTGTTTACTTTACTAATGCTGTGACGGAAATCTGGGTAAATGAAAATGCTCAGGTGAGTCATAATAGAATTGTGCGGGAAGGTGCGGCGGCTTTTCATGTGGGAAAAACTGCTGTTACTCAGGCGCGATATAGTCGTTATCATTGTAATGCGGTGACGGTTGGTGGAAAAATATCACGTCACAATTTGGAGATTTTGCAAACTGGTGAGCAAACAGAAACGACGCTGAATGGTTTAACTGTTATTGCTGATAGTCAGTTGGCTGATACTCACAGTGCTTTATCTTTGAATCATCCTCATGGTGTGAGTAAACAGTTACATAAGTGCATTATAGGCGATCGCGCTCATGGTGTATTTAATGGTAAGGTTTTTGTTCCTAAACTGGCGCAATTAACTGACGCATCTCAATTAAATCGCAATTTGCTGTTATCATCTAAATCGAGAATTGACACCAAACCTCAATTAGAAATCACTGCTGATAACGTTAAATGCGCTCACGGTGCTACTGTCAGTCAGTTGGAGGATAATGAAATATTCTACCTGCAAAGTCGCGGTATTGATGAAAATGATGCCCGCAAGTTATTAGTTAATGCTTTCGCAACGGAAATTATTAACTTTATACCTGTTCCTTCTTTGCGTGAGAGTTTGTTGAAAACTGTTACCAGTCTCACGAATAAATAGCCCTGGCGATTAGAAAGGCGATTAGAAATCGCGGCTATACAAACAAAGTCCGCCTGCGCGGACTAACAGAAAATTAAAGATTATAACCCACGAAGGTGGGTTTCGCCTGTATAGCTGCGATTTCTAATCGCCCGGTGAAATTAAACCTAAAAACTCCTGAAATCTTTATTAAAAATGGTCATCACTTCTAGCAAATCTCTCGCTGATAAAGTTCGTTCTGACTTCCCCATTTTACATCAGGAAGTTCACGGTAAACCTCTGGTTTATCTCGATAATGCGGCTACTTCTCAAAAGCCTTTGTTCGTGTTAAATGCTTGGCGTGATTATTACGAACAATATAATTCCAATGTCCATCGTGGCGCACATTCTCTAAGTGCAAAAGCGACAGATGCTTATGAAGCTGCACGGGATAAAATTGCTAAATTCATTAATGCGAAATCACGCCAAGAAATTGTTTATACCCGCAATGCTAGTGAAGCAATTAACTTAGTTGCTTACAGTTGGGGAATGAGCAATTTACAGCCAGGAGATGAAATTATTCTCTCGGTAATGGAACATCATAGTAATATTGTTCCTTGGCAATTTGTCGCCCAAAAAACAGGCGCAGTCTTGAAGTTTGTCGAATTAACACCAGAAGAAACTTTTGATTTAGAACAGTTTAAAAACCTGATTTCTGACAAAACAAAACTGGTGTCTATTGTTCATGTTTCTAATACTTTGGGTTGTATAAATCCAGTTAAAGAAATAGCCGAAATTGCTCACAGATACGGTGCGAAATTCTTACTTGATGCTTGCCAAAGTGTCCCCCATATGCCTATTGATGTCCAAGAACTTGACTGTGACTGGTTGGTAGCTTCTGGACATAAAATGTGCGCTCCCACTGGTATTGGCTTTTTATATGGTAAGCTCGAATTACTAGCAGCAATGCCGCCATTTTTCGGTGGTGGTGAGATGATTGCAGAGGTATTTTTAGACCATTCCACCTATGCGGAATTACCCCATAAATTTGAAGCGGGTACTCCGGCTATTGGGGAAGCGATCGCACTTGGTGCAGCCATAGATTATCTTACTAATATCGGTATGGATAAAATCCATGCTTATGAAGCCGAATTAACTGCTTATTTATTCGCGCAATTAGCACAAATACCCCAAATTAGAATTTATGGACCAAAACCTAATGCTCAAGGGGAAGGTAGAGCCGCATTAGCCGCTTTTACAGCAGAAGGTGTCCACGCTAATGATTTAGCAACTTTGTTAGATCAAGAAGGTGTGGCTATACGTTCTGGACATCATTGTACACAACCATTACACCGTTATTTAAGTTTAGCAGGAACTGCACGGGCAAGTTTATCTTTTTACAATACTCATGAAGAAATTGATGTTTTCATTAAGGCTTTGAAGGAGACGTTGGACTTTTTTGCTAGTGTGTTTGGTGAATAGGTAAATAATATTTTGAATATTTTGGGTGGGTGATTCCCACCTTTTTTTATTTCTCACGCAGAGACGCAGAGAGAATTAATTACTCTCTGGAGGTTTTTAAAACTTATTGATCAAGTGGTAGAAATTGATTTGAGTGAATATTATATTAATAATATCGGTAAAATTTTAGGTATTTTATCTAGTATCGTGACAGAATAGATATTGTATATGTTTAAATTTTAGTATAATATTTTACATTTATATTTCAGAATAAAGGAGAGGAACAACGGACAGTATTGTTGATGACTTAGCTAAATATAGGGAAAATCCTACTTTGCGACAAATAAAAATGGCTATTTTTAGGTTAGATGGTATCAAGAAAACTTTAGTTAGTTTAGAATCTGATGATGAAAGTTATATGATGATTGGTGGTGGTAACTCAGGAAAATACGTAGTCACTGCAACTTTAGACAACTATAATTTTTATTCTCTTTTACATCAACCACACTACGATCTATCCAAGCTATATAAATCTCACAAAACAATTCTAACCTTATTTACAGCCTTTGAGATGATTAAGAAAAAGCAAAAAAATAATCCAGATTATCAAAAGGATAAAATCATTGTAGTTACATCTAAGTCACCACAATATGAGCCAATAAAAAAATTGGTTGTTGGAGGTCAACTTGGTAATTATCATCCTCGGATGTGTGTTAATTTAAAAGAATCTTTGATAGCAGCAATTACTTTTGCTGAATCTGGTGAACTTGAATCCTTGTTTAATTGGGAAAACGATGAATCTTTGGTTAATGTATAAAAAGAAAATCATTTTTTATTAATGACTATGCTACTCCAATCAACTCCCGCAGAACAAAGAACGGTTTTATATAACGTTAGCTGGGATACCTTTGAATCTTTGCTGAAAGATACAGGTGAGGATAGGGGTTCTCGCTTTGCTTATGACTGCGGTACTTTAGAAATCATGACTCCACTATTTGAACACGAAAACCCGAAAAGCAATTTTGGTAATTTTATCATCGCTTTAGCTGAAGAATTAGATATAGAAATCAGAAGTGCTGGTTCCACAACATTAAAACGTAAACTCTTTGCAAAGGGAATAGAGCCAGATAGTTGTTATTATATCAAAAATGAAGCGGCTATTAGAGGTAGAGAAACTTTAAATTTAGAAACTGATCCTCCTCCTGATTTAGCAATTGAAATTGATATTACTAGCAGTTCTGTGAATAAGTTAAATATTTATGCGGCTTTAGGTGTGTCTGAACTTTGGAGATATGACGGTGAAGTTTTGAAATTTTATCAATTGCTGGAAAATAAATATATTGAAATTAAGTTTAGTTTGGCTTTTCCTTTAATTTATGTTGATGATATGAATAGATTTATCCAGCAAAGTAAAACTATGGGTGAAATTGCTTTGTTGAAATCTTTCCGTGTTTGGGTTAAGGAGAAGATAGGGTAATTGATTTTTTTATAATTACTGCACGAGAAGTTGACCATCTGCATCAACATTCACAACTGTTTCTATTGTTTTTATTACCTTTTGTTCTCATTTGTTCTCAATTATCAGGATAAATATTATTTTAGCTGTATCAATGACACTCTACCTCTTCTGGTAATCAAAAGGCATAATATAAATTCTGCCGTCTGACACATGAATTACCGTAAAAAACTACTTATTGTCAATTAATAAAGGGAGACAAACCCTTAACTAAATCAATAACGTAAGTGAGGTCAATTTCCATGTTTAATTTACTTGAAGAGCTATCCACAGAAGCACAAGAGTTTTTGGTTGGAGGACAAGCACAAGGACCACAAATGCCACAAATACCAGGACAACAAGAACAAGGACAACCAGGTGGTCCTCCTAAACCCCCTCAGAAGTCAGGAGGAGCCACTGGGTATATTGTTCCTGACAACAACCCAGAGAATTACTTCACCTGGAAACTCGACAAAGCACCACAAACGCAAGGTCAGTAAATGCACTCCTCACTAAGCTGAGGTAAACGGCATTTTTTATCAGAAAACAGGCTGAAAACACCGGAATGGACACCTAAAAATCCCAAAAGTTTTGAGGTGTCAATCGATTTTGGATTTACGTTAGCGAAGCGTACGCAGCGCAGCGAGTATTTTTCCGTCCTGAAGGACGGGGCTTGTACCAAATTTTGTAATCTAAAATCTAAAATCTAAAATTCCCGGTCAATGTCTTTTAAACCGGGGGACGGCAGTTGCTACAAGTCGAGAAACTCTAGCTGAACACTGCCTCATGAAAGCCGTGTGGGGGATTTATCCCCCACAGATATCTGAGTCTACCTACA
The DNA here is from genome assembly GCA_004293145.1 of Nostocales cyanobacterium. Classification (GTDB taxonomy): domain Bacteria; phylum Cyanobacteriota; class Cyanobacteriia; order Cyanobacteriales; family Nostocaceae; genus RDYJ01. The sequence continues at coordinate 19,378 of RDYJ01000007.1, forward strand.
TCACAAACTGACAACCAACTGAAATACTGATCATATCTCCCCAACTAGCTTATAATTTCCAAGGGGCGAACGCTCTTCATAGGTAAGTCAAAGGGGGATAAATGACACTTAAGCGGTTGCTGTTAATTGGGTTGACATTGTTAGCAATGATGTTGTCTGGCTTGTCTTTATTTGCAAGTTGGCAAAAACCACAGTTTCAAAGTCGTTTGGAACTTTACCAAACCCATATTGTCCTGCAAGCCCAAGCATGGCAACCAGAAGATAGCAAAGACGAGAGTCTTCTGGCTATTCGGGAAGCGATAGTAGGTGTTAAACCCCTAGAAAGTGCTGCCAAGCAATATCAACAAGCCCGTGAGTCTGTCCAAACTAACTTGGACAAAGCCGAAAACAAACTTGCAAAACTTCGCGCTCAAGACATTACTGCTATCACACCTCCCAAACCCCTACCAAATGACCCTCTGGAAACCAAAACCTCTCCCCAAGAACAACAGAAACAGTTAGAGAAGTCCATCAGCAAACTGCAAAAACTGCGGGATGAATTAGACTTACGCTTGGGAATTTTACAGGCACAGCAAGGGGAAACAGAGAACGCCCTGAAAACTTGGAGTCAAGTACAAGAACCTTCAGAGACAGAATTTAGAGAAACTGCTAACGTATTAAGTGGACTATGGAGCAACCCCCCTCGTTTGCTCCCAAATGCTCAACCACTGATGCAAAAAAATTTAGAAGGTTGGTTTCGCTCTACAGCTTTAATTCAGCTATACCAACTCCAACAACGTCAAGACGTTTTAAAAGATATTCAAGCTGCCCAACAAACAGCCGCCATCGACGCAATATGGAAATTAGCCCTAATTGCCAGTATTCCTACCTTCACAGCCTTTATTGGTTTAATACTACTGATAGCTTTAATTATTCAGCGTTTACTCAAGGGAAGAGAAGCTATTTTGGCTCAAAATGCTGAAAAGCCTTGGTCAACTCCTTGGAATGTAGAAACAATTCTACAGGTGTTTGTCCTGGGATTTTTCCTGATGGGACAATTATTTATACCGGAATTATTAACCCTCCTGCCTATTTCCCGCGCCTCAGATAATGTGCGAGTTCAGGCTTTTTCTGTCTTAGTAAGTTACTTGCTGGTGGCTTTGGGTGCGTTTTCAGTGTTGTATTTTTCCATCAAACGCTATTTTCCCCTACCAGAAGATTGGTTTCGCTTCCGTTTTCTCAGTAACTGGTTTTTATGGGGACTAGGTGGCTACTGCACAGCTTTACCCATAGTAGTAATAGTATCTTTGATTAATCAGCAATTATGGCAAGGACAAGGTGGTAGTAACCCGCTTTTACAACTGGCGCTAGAAAGCAGAGATAATGTAGCCTTGGGCATATTTTTCTTTACTGCTGGTATAGCAGCGCCATTTTTTGAAGAATTTCTATTTAGGGGTTTTTTGTTGCCTTCCTTGACTCGTTATCTCCCCGTTTGGGGCGCAGTTTTAGTTAGTAGTTTGTTATTTGCTGCTGCTCACCTGAGTTTGTCGGAAGTGCTACCACTTACAGCTTTGGGTATGGTCTTAGGAATAGTGTACACGCGATCGCGCAATCTCCTCGCCCCTATGCTCCTCCACAGTCTTTGGAATAGCGGTACATTACTCAGTTTATTTCTGTTAGGTAGCAGCAATAATTAAAACCGACAATTACTGATGAAAAAATCAAAAATATTTGATTATATCGGCATAGAAAGGTCAGATTCTCAACTGTTAAGAAACTTCAGCTTAAAAACGTAAGACCCAAATTATCAACTTTTTTGCAAATTTGGGACTCTATCTCCTGAGAATTTGATGTTTAATTTAGTTAGTGATTTAAAGGTTCATTAAAAAATCGGGTTTAATACAGATTGTATCTGTGTTGATATGCAAATACAAACTCACACAATTAATCTATTCTCATCATTACAGCGAACTCAAAACAGTCCGGAAATAATCACTCTCCACCTGTAAACACTGGTATAGTGCGGCTTATGCTGCAAATTATGAGAGTTAATTATTATCAAGAGAAATGTTGAATCCATAAATCTGTAAACCTGCTGAGTTGAAATTTATCAGCTAATTTAGCAACACTCATCCACAAGCAAGATATTTTCCTTTTTTGCTGGGCTATATTCTTATACCCATACTTCTGATTTATTTCTGTAATTATGGTGAATTTGCCTATTCATTCATACTTCAATATACATCAAGGAGCTTAACTGAAAATGGCTAATCTCAACCCATCCCACGCTACAAAACAACTTTTAGCTGGTTACTGTGGCATTATTGTGGGAGGACTTGGGCTACATAAGTTTGTTCTTGGTTACGCACCTGAAGGTTTTATTATGTTAGTAATTTCTGTAGTTGGTGGTTCTCTGACTTACGGATTTACATTAATACTTATGCAGCTTATAGGTTTAATTGAAGGCATGATTTACTTGAATAAAAACCATGAAGATTTTGTTAATACTTACTTTGTAAAAAAGCAGGGTTGGTTCTAAACTGATTCTCAAATTGATGCTTAACTACATTTACTATTCCCTATGCCCTGAAAATATGCCAATCCTTAAATCTAAACAGATCACTTTGGTAATATTGTTGCTGATCAGTATGGCTTATTTCACCACTATGTCTAGTTTAGAAATTAACAATTTATATAAAAGTATAATTTTCATGCTGCCTATCCAAATGCTATCTGTGATATATATGACCTATAGGCGCTGGATTCATTGACGGTAGTTGACAAACTTAACTGAATATTTTAATTTTTGAATTAAATAATATCACAGTTGGTCATAGTTCCAGATTTCGCCTACGCTCAAAGTAGTACCGCCTTTTGTCAGGCATTGAATTTTCGTAGCGAATCTAACAACTTGCCATGCAACTTGCCCCTGAAACTCAGCTTGCCCCAGAATCTGCTCTCCCCAATAGAGATACAAACTCAGAGAAAATTATTTTAGATGTAGGGGGTATGAAGTGCGCTGGATGCGTGAAAGCAGTAGAAAGACAGCTAACCCAACATCCAGAAGTTAAAAACGTCTGCGTCAACCTAGCCACAGAAGTAGCAGTCATAGAAGCAGAAGTTGGTACTGTAGATCCAGAAGAACTGGCAAAGGCATTAACAGCAACGGGATTTCCTACCCAAACCCGCACAGCCAATAGTCAAGCCGGAAAGAAATCTGATCCAGCAGTCAGACAGCGCCAGGAAATGCAAGCTGCATTTAGACAATTGGTAATTGCGGCCTTGTTATTGGTGTTTTCAGGAATTGGACATTTTGGTGACAGTATTTTCCCCATTTTGAATAAAATTGGGTTGAATAACATCTGGTTTCACTGTGGACTAGCAACAGTGGCGCTACTTTTTCCTGGCCGTCCTATCATCATTGATGGCTGGTTGAGTTGGCGACGGGGTGCGCCGAATATGAATACTTTGATTAGTTTGGGGACGATAACGGCTTATACCGCTAGTTTGGTGGCGTTGTTGTTTCCCCAGATGGGTTGGGAATGCTTTTTTGATGAACCAGTGATGATGCTGGGCTTTATCCTGCTGGGAAGAACCTTAGAAAAACAAGCTAGAGGACGCGCTGCCTCAGCATTTCGGCAATTATTAGCACTCCAGCCCCAAACAGCTAAATTGATTGCTAACCCAGACTCAGAGAAATTTATAGCCGGGGCGAATATTGTGGAGATACCGGCGGAACAGGTGCGGGTTGGTGAATGGTTACAGGTGCTACCGGGCGATAAAGTCCCCGTTGACGGTGAAGTGCGGTTTGGACAAACTACCGTGGATGAGTCGATGTTAACTGGGGAATCTGTGCCAGTGATGAAGCAACCGGGAGATTCGGTGACAGCGGGAACGATTAATCAATCCGGTGCGATCGCTATGCAAGCTACCCGTACTGGTGATGATACCACTTTGGCGCACATTGTCGCTTTGGTAGAAGCTGCCCAAACTCGCAAAGCACCAGTTCAGAAATTAGCCGATACAGTAGCTGGTTATTTTACTTATGCGGTGTTAACGGCTTCTTTGCTGACATTTCTGTTTTGGTACTTTTTGGGTACTCACATTTGGCCAGATGTGACTATATCCAGTGGCATGGAAATGATCAACCATGCGGCACATCACCCAGCTGCCAACATCCAAAATTCAGCACTTTTAATTAGTTTAAAATTAGCGATCGCTGTCATGGTTGTTGCCTGTCCCTGTGCTTTAGGACTAGCCACCCCTACAGCTATTCTTGTGGGTACGGGCATGGGTGCAGAAAGAGGTTTGTTAATTAAAGGTGGTGACGTTTTAGAAAAAGTCCACCAGCTAAACACAGTAGTTTTTGATAAAACCGGCACTCTGACTACAGGTAAGCCTACAGTTACAGACTGTTTGTTATTTACAGACTTAGAAACATCTTCTCCATCCCTGATCCAATTAGCAGCAGCCGTAGAAAGCGGTACTTACCACCCCCTAGCCAAAGCAATTCACCAAGAAGCCCAGCGGCTAAATTTATCAATTCCCCATGCTGTAGACTTTCATACTGAGCCGGGAATGGGTGTATCTGCCGTAGTAGAAGGAACTACTGTATTGTTGGGTAACTGGGAATGGTTGAACTGGCATGGAATTACTATCAGTGAAACTGCTCAACAGCAAGCACAAAGATTAGCAACAGATGGCAAAACAGTTATTAGTGTTGCAGTTAGTGACAATTTAGTCGGATTGATTGCCGTTAGTGATACCCTCAGACCAGATGCAAAAGTAACTGTAGACAAATTGCGTCAGATGGGTTTGCGTGTCATATTACTTAGCGGCGATAGGTTAGAAGCAGCAAGTGCGATCGCTCAACAACTCGGACTAGATAGCACCGATGTCATGGCAGGTATTCCTCCAGCCAAAAAAGCCAGTGCCATTCAATCCCTGCAAACTGGGAACATACCCCACCGCAAAGCCTTGGTCGCTATGGTAGGAGATGGCATCAATGACGCTCCCGCTTTATCTCAGGCAGATGTCGGTATTGCTTTACAGTCTGGAACAGATGTAGCTATGGAAACAGCGGAAATTATCTTGATGCGTGATTCTCTAAGTGATGTAGTCGAATCAATTCAACTGAGTCGTGCCACTTTCCAAAAAATCCGTCAAAATTTATTCTGGGCTTTTGCATATAATACAATTGGTATTCCCTTAGCAGCAGGTATGTTGCTACCTAATCTTGGTTTCGTTCTTAGCCCATCCAGCGCCGCAGCCCTCATGGCTTTTAGCTCTGTTAGTGTTGTCACTAACTCAGTTTTATTACGACGCTTGGCCCATCAACCGTAAAATTATGACTGGGAGGTAGTAGATTAGCACAAAAAAACTAAGTAAATTCCATCTTAAGTTAAACTACACTTAAGTAGTCAGCTTTTACTGAAAGCTAAATCTTCACTCCTCTCAGGTAAAATATAGTGAAAATGCCAGAAAATATACCCTTGTCTAATTCAATAATATGTAGTTTAAAAGACTATTAGATTGAATATTAAATAAATAATTGCTCGGAACAATGGTGAAAAACCATCCTCAAAAACCCACTCTATTCAAAGTTCAACAAATTTTATTCATTATCTGTCAATGGCAGCAGCACCTAGTGAAAACCATCTCTTGATTATTGAAGACGACCAGGGACGCAAGGAATTTCCTCTGGAAAATCCCGTCTATTCTATCGGCAGAGACCGTAATTGCAATATCCGTCTGATGTCGCAGTTTGTCTCCCGTCACCATGCCACATTAGTCAGATTACCCCGCAAGAACAGTAATCATAGCTATTATTACCGGATTGTCGATGGTGATCCTAAAGGTAAGCCTAGTTCCAACGGCTTAATGATTAATGGACGTAAATTGCCAGCCCATGATCTAAAAAATGAAGACGAAATTGTGTTTGGACCCCAGGTACGGGCTATTTATTATCTGCTGAAAAATTCTCACCCCGCAGGACAAACTGATTCCAGCGAATACGATATCACATTAATCAACCCTGGAATGACAGAAGATGACGAAGAGTAAGCTGATTTTTAGTGTTAAATTTTAGATTTTAGATTTTAGATTTGGGATGAAATTATTGAAAATTCCAAATCTAAACATATTTTATCTAAATATTTAGTTTTCAGCCATAGCGAAGATAGAAGTTACGTAAGTGTCACAGTAAACATCTATTATAGGGTTACGTCAGACTTGATATATTCTGTACGTAAACGGATTTTTGAGATTTGACGCACCCTACTCATCTGCTAGTTAGTTGGGTAAGTCCTGTACAAATTTCGCCTGACACTCTTATTTCCCCACTTCTACAGGTGATATTCAAGAGGGTACATAAAACCCTCTAAGCCTTGTTGATCAGCCTTTATCAAGATTTTCTCCCCAAGCACCAGGTCGGGTGTGATACTAGTCACATTACTATTGCTAAAAAAAATATACTATGAATAAAAATAATTGTCATCAATGAAATCAGCTACATCATATTTTTCCTTGTCTATATTACTGACTCTCAAAGTCCATTAGCAAAGCTGTTTTTTGATTCACATCATCCCTAAAAATCTCTGTTGACAACAGGCTAACAAATGAAAAATACTATCTACTCTCAACTATACTTAGGTGTATACTTAAGTATAACTATGTTGATCATCGCCGCCACCTAGCCGTATAATTAGCTAAATCCTGATTCTGCACTATTCCTTATTTATAAGGAAGCGTAAATGTATGGTATTGCTCATAATGAGAAATCAAGATTATTAACAGAAGTCGTCTTAACTTTTATTTTTGCCAATTTTTGATTTTTTATGAAAGCATCTACTATAAAATCGATATGATACTCAATCACATTAGCTGGGATGATGATTTACCCCCAGAACCCGAAGAAATTTACCAAGATTTACTCTGCGCCCTAGAAAGAAAATTAGGATTTGGTTTATATTTTGTACAATGCACTCCTGTAGAATCAGATCGCTTTATCCATAAAATTCCCCAGGATCTGACTAATAAAAAGATTGGTATATTACGCTTACTTGAACCAGTTGATAAGTTATATCAGCAAGTAGATAACTTCGTCCAAGACCAAAAAATTGACATCTTATTAATTAAAGGTTTGGAATATTCTTTATATAAATATGAAAAAAGAAATTTTGGGGAAATAACAGAAGGTCAGTTCATCAATTTAAGCAAAGTCCCACCCATCCTCAATCATCTCAACCAACAACGAGAAAGATTTAGGGATGATTTTCCATTTTGCTTTGTATTTCTACTGCGTTCCTTTTCACTTAACTATTTAATTCACCGCGCTCCTGATTTTTTTGATTGGCGTTCTGGTGTATATGAATTACCAACTACACCAGAATTAGTTGAAGAAGAATCTCGTCGTCTTCTACTAGAAGGAGACTATGAAAAATATCTGCAACTAACTGCTGAAAAAAAAATTGAAAAAGTCCTAGAAATTCAAGAGCTTCTCGGAGAAAAACATCAAACAGATAGTAATAAATCAAGTTTGCTATTTGAATTAGGAAATTTACTTTATTCTGCTAATGAATACGAAACGGCAATTACATTCTATGAACAAGAAATAAAATTTAAACCCGATGATCACTATGCTTGGTACAACCGTGGTCATGCACTTCTGAATTTAGGAGAAAATGAAAAAGCAATTTTATCCTATGAACAAGCCTTGAGGTTAAAAGATGATGATCATCATGCTTGGTACAATCGTGGTAATGCACTGCGAAATTTAGGACGCAATGAAGAAGCAATTTTATCTTATGAACAAGCCTTGAGGTTAAAAGATGATGAAGCCTTTTTTTGGTATGATCGGGGTAATGCGCTCAGGAATCTAGGGCGCAATGAAGAGGCAATTCTATCATACAACCAAGCACTTAAATTCAAACCTAATGACTGCTATGCTTGGAATAACCGGGGCATCGCTCTACGGAATTTATGTCGGTATGAAGAAGCGGTTTTTTCTTATGGCCAAGCTCTAAAAATTCAACCTGACGACCACTACGCTTGGTACAACCAGGGTATTGCACTACGCAAGTTAGGACGAAATCAAGAAGCTGTTCTCTCTTATGACCAAGCTCTGAAAATTAGACCTGATGACCACTATGCTTGGAACAACCGGGGTAATGCACTTGATGATTTGGGACGTACAGAAGAAGCAATTTTTTCATACAACCAAGCCCTGAAAATTAAACCTGATGATAACTATGCTTGGTATAACAAAGCCTGTTGTTATGCTATTCAGGGTAATATCGAGCAAGCAATAAAAAACTTAGAGCAAGCAATTCATCTCAAACCTGAAGAGTTTGCAAACATGGCAAAAGCTGATCCCGATTTTGATTGTATTCAAGCGGATATCCGCTTTCAAAGTCTAATACAAAAAGGGATGAATACTTAAGTCTTTGAACTATTCTATAAAGGATTAATTAAAAAATATTCAGTCATGAAATAGCATTTTCAACCTATATTTATCCATAGCTTTTCGCCATTTTCTACTATGAAAATCGTTGATATCTGGCATTTGGAAATTATTTAGATTAAAATTGTATTGCCTGTTCTATCTAGCCTATTTTTACTACTTTTTTAGCATCATTAGTACCGAATAAACCAATTTGTTTACCCATGTCCAACAATTCTGAATTACTCAAAAAACTCTACAATGCTTTTAATCCATTCCAACCCTTGCCAGCAGGTGATCCTAACTATGTAGACTGTCAAGACGTGCGGGGAGATGCAGATATTTTAGAAGAGTTAGGAAATCGAATTCAGTTAGCAAATCAAAATACTTGTCAGTTATATTCTGGACATAGAGGTGCAGGTAAATCTACAGAATTGCTCAGACTCAAAGAATATTTGGAAGCCAGAGAATGTTATGTAGTTTATTTTGCTGCTGATGAAGAGGATATTGATTCAGAAGATGCTCAATATACAGATATTCTCCTGGCTTGTACAAGGAGATTACTGAAAGATTTGCAAACAATTGGCAATCCTAAACCAGTGCTAAATTGGCTCAAAGACCGTTGGCAAGACTTAAAAGATTTAGCATTAACTGAAATTCAAATCGAGGACATGAACGTAGAAATGCAAATTTCTCAGTTTGCTAAATTGACAGCAAACTTAAGGGCTGTTCCTGAATTACGCCAACAAATCCGGGAAAAAGTCAATCCTCATACTGTCACTTTAATTAAGGTTTTAAATGAGTTTATTGCTGATGCTAAAAAACGCCTACCTGCCAACCGTAATCAACTAGCGGTAATTATTGATAACCTAGACCGAATGGTGTTAGTTAAAGATGGCGAACATACCAATTATGAAGAAGTTTTTTTAGATCGGTGTGAACAACTCAAATCCTTAGATTGCCATTTAATTTACACTGTCCCTATTGCTATGGTTTATTCTACCAGGGCTACAGACCTGCGCGATATCTATGGCGACCCACAAATTTTACCAATGGTGATGGTACGCACTCCCACAGGGGAAATTTATCAGCCTGGAATCAGGAAAGTGAAAGAGGTTATTTCCCGGCGAATTAGGCAATATGCACCAGATAAACCCCTAGAAATGGCGATATTTGACAGTCCAGAAACCTTAGAACGACTTTGTTTAATGAGTGGAGGTCACGTCAGAAATTTGCTATTGTTGACTCAGGATGCTATTGGACGCACTCAAGATTTACCAATTTCCGAAAGAGCAGTTCGACGCGCCATTACTCAAGCTAGAGATACCTACCGCCGCGCTGTGGAAAACCATCAATGGATCCTACTGGCAGAGGTCTCTCGTTCTAAGCGGATCATCAACGATGATCAGTATCGGAGTTTGATGTTTAATCGCTGTCTATTAGAATACCGTTATTTGGATGAAGATGGGGAAATGCAGCGTTGGTATGATATTCACCCACTGATTCAAGGTATTCAGGAATTTAAAGAAGCTTTAGAAAATCTCCCATGAATTTAGAGTTTAGTGACTGGGATCAAGACGTACCCCCTGAAGGATACGAAGAATATCAAACTTTGATAAACGCCCTAAACCGCAAAAATCAAAATGAGTTTGGCTTGTTGTTTGTTGAGTGTACATCACTGAAAGCAGAAAAACTCTTTGCTCGGCTAAACTATGATTTGCCAGATAAAAAACTGGAGATTTTGCGTTTAGTTGAGCCAATTACTACTTTATATGATCGAGTATTGAATCTTTACATAAATAAGCAATTTCATATCTTATTTATTCAAGGTTTAGAATATTCGCTCTATGAGTATGAAAAAGCAAAGTTTGGCGAAATCACAGAAACACATTCTCATGATTTAAGCGGTGTTCCCCCAATTTTAGATCACTTAAATAAACTGCGAGAAAGTTTTAGAGATAATATCCCCATTACTTTTGTTTTTCTGGGACGACCTTTTTTAATTGACTATTTTATCCATCGCGCCCAGGATTTTTTTGATTGGAAATCATCAAATGTCTTGAAGTTAACGTCAGTACCAGATTTAGACCAAGAAGAATCAGCTAATTGCTCTGTGCGAAAGTCCCAAGCATCCTGTTCCCCCTTAATCGACAACTATTGCTTCCCGTGTGATAGGTTAAAATAAACATATAGAATAATTAGGGGGGGCCAGTTTACTGGTCATAAACGCCTATAGAGACTATCTTCGGAAATCTCCAAGGTTTAAAGTCCAGCCAGCTAAAACAACTACAGCGGCTGTACCACCAGCGGATATCGGGCGATCGCATTACAACACCGGAGTTCGCTCAACGTCTGGCTGCAATTAGCTCAGAATTAAATCAACCTGTATGTGCCTACCTCAACCGTCGTGGACAAGTGATCCGAGTAGGGGTAGGAACTCCGCGCCAAACCCAAATTCCACCACTAGAACTGCCTCGTTACGGTGCAGAACGTCTGAGTGGGATTCGTTGTATAGCAACCCATCTCAAGACAGAACCACCCAATGAGGCGGCACTGACAGCAATGGCCTTACAACGGTTAGATGCTCTGGTAATCCTGAATATTACCGGTACAGGATTTACCCGCCGGGGAGGCGGTGCGGCTGGGTATGTAAAAGAAGCTTATTTGGCCCATTTGGCATCCAATAGTAAACAGTTAGTTTTCACTCAGTCATCAGGAATGAGTACCCCAGACTCAGCCTTATATTCCAGCGTATCGCCACCTCTGAGTTTGGATGCGATCACCGACCAGGATTTTCTGGACTTGGTGGAAAGTCTAGAAGCAGAATTCCGTCGGGAATATACATCTCAAGAAGTAGACGCTGACCATGATCGGGTGATTATTGTGGGGATGCTCACTGATGATATGACTCCCCAACAATTCCAAGACACCATAGCGGAATTAGCAATGTTAGTGGATACGGCTGGAGGAGATGTATTACAGACGCTACAACAAAAGCGATCGCGCATTCATCCCCAAACCGTAATTGGTGAAGGTAAAGTCCAAGAAGTTGCCTTAACCGCCCAAACCTTGGGAGCTAATCTTGTCGTATTTGACCGTGATCTTTCACCCGCCCAAGTCCGCAACCTAGAAGCTCAAATAGGTGTGAGAGTAGTTGACCGCACAGAAGTGATCTTAGATATCTTTGCCCAACGCGCCCAATCTGGTGCTGGTAAACTACAAGTTGAACTAGCGCAGCTAGAATATATGCTGCCACGACTGACAGGAAGGGGTAAAGCCATGTCCCGACTAGGGGGTGGGATTGGGACTCGTGGACCTGGTGAAACTAAACTAGAAACAGAACGCCGGGCTATTCAACGGCGAATTTCCCGACTACAACAGGAAGTTAACCAGTTGCAAGCTCATCGTTGTCGGTTACGTCAACGGCGACAACATCGAGAAGTTCCTTCCATCGCTTTAGTGGGTTATACCAACGCTGGCAAGTCTACCTTGCTCAACGCCCTCACTAACGCCGAGGTTTACACCGCCGACCAACTTTTTGCCACCCTTGACCCCACCACCCGCCGCTTAGTTATTCCCCATGCGGATACAAACGAACCTCTGGAAACTCTAATCACTGATACGGTAGGGTTTATTCACGAGTTACCTGCTTCCTTAATGGATGCTTTCCGCGCCACGTTGGAAGAAGTTACAGAAGCAGATGCCCTGCTGCATTTAGTAGATTTGTCTCATCCTGCTTGGTTGAGTCATATTCGTTCAGTTCGGGATATTCTGGCTCAAATGCCCATCACTCCAGGTCCGGCGTTGGTTGTGTTTAATAAAATCGATCAAGTCGATAGCGAAGCTCTGGCTTTAGCACGAGAAGAATTTCCCCTAGCAGTGTTTATTTCCGCTAGTCAGCGTTTAGGTTTAGAAACCCTACGCCAGCGCCTATCTCAGTTGATTGAATATGCTGTAGATTCCGATTGATATTTCTACTCCTAAAACAAAGGAGTCCTAAAAAGGGTAGCTTTCAACCATTCCGTCCCAGGATGGGAGAGAAGCTACCTTTTATAATTTCAGTAGTAAAGGTCTAAAATTAAAAAGTATTTGCTCAACTTGAGGATGTTATGACTACGAAAGTAGAAATTTATACTTGGACTACTTGCCCATTTTGTATCCGTGCCAAAAGCTTACTGAGGGATAAAGGCGTTGATTTTCTCGAATACAACATTGATGGAGATGAAGTAGCGAGAAATAAAATGGCTCAAAGAGCAAATGGCAAACGTTCTCTCCCCCAAATTTTTATCAATGATAATCACATTGGTGGTTGTGATGATATTTACGCTTTAGACCGCCAAGGTAAACTTGATCATCTTCTAGCTGGTAATAAGGTTTAGATGATCAGATTTGGGATTTTGGATTTTGGATTTCGGACTGATTCCACGGATAACTCCGGGTCTTGTACCATCAAGGAATTATTGGTCAAACTAATTCATAATTGATAATTCATAATTTCATAATTTCAATCAGTGGAGATTTCCAGCTTTCACTGATTGAAGATCACTTACAGCAAAATTCATGAGTCAGTAGAGACGTTCCGCCGGAACGTCTGTACAGGAGTAAAACTGTCTTGCTGTCTGGCTTTGAATTTAAATTCTGTACCTCATTGATAAGCAATCTGCTGTAATGAAAAATTTAATGGGTGAATTTGTACCCATTCTTTAATTATGAATTATGAATTAATAATTATTTGGTCAAGCTCCACAGATTTCATCAGCCTCAACAGATAAGTTTGTGATTTACTAAAATTGACCAATTAAATTCTTGATCATTGAGGTAGAAAGGGTGAAACTAGCTTTTATTATTGATCCCATCCATCAGCTTGACCCATGCCATGATACCAGTGTGGCGCTTATGGAAGCAGCGCAAATTCTTGGTCATGAAGTTTGGATAACTCAGGTTAACTTATTGAGTGTTGTAAATAGCAAAGCTTGGGCTGTACTACAGCAAGTAGAACTTGTAACAGTAAAGTTGGTGGAGGAACGTTGGGTAGCCGCAAATCCTTGGTATAAGTTAGGTTCTAGCGTCTTCACTGCTTTGGAATCAATGGATGCTGTATTGATGCGGACAGATCCACCAGTCAACGATTCCTACCTCTATGCTACCTACATTTTGGATTACATTGACCAAAATAAAACCCTGGTGATTAATAGCCCCAGTGGTATACGGGGGGCAAATGAAAAAATGTATGCTCTACAATTTACCCAAGCCATCCCTGAAACAATTGTTAGTGCTGACAAACAAGTTATCCGTGAATTTGTGGAAGCTAAGGGTGCAACAGTTCTCAAACCATTGGGTAACAAAGCTGGGGAGGGGATTTTATTTTTGCAATCAGGCGATCGCAATTTTAACTCTATAGTCGAACTAAGCACCCTCCAAGGTCGAGTACCCGTGATGGTACAAAACTATTTACCAGAGGCCAAGGAAGGAGATAAGCGGATTATTTTGCTCAATGGCGAACCCATTGGGGCGCTCAATCGTCTGTCTAGTGGCAGCGATTTTCGCAATAATATGGCTACAGGCGGTACTGTAGCTCAAACCCAAATTACTCAAAGAGAGCAGGAAATTTGCCACCTATTAGCCGACAAACTACGTCAAGATGGCTTGATTTTTGTCGGTATCGACGTGATTGGTGGCTACCTCACAGAAGTTAATGTTACCAGTCCGACGGGAATTCGGGAAATTGATCGTCTAGATGGAACTTGCCTTGGTCATCAAGTGATTCAATGGCTAGAACAGAAGTTAAAGTAGCTAAAAAAGTGAGAGAGTTATGAGGAAGTTTGGCCATGACTCTAACCAAGCTAAATCTTCATTTAGTTTGTATAATTGGCATAAGCTTTCTCATTACTTTTTATCTAAATAATCCTATTGTCAAAATCACCAAAATAATAGTTTTACTCAAATAAAACGAAAAGGAAATAGTAAAAATGCTGGCGACTTACATTATCAGTAATACGTCTTTGTTCATAAGCAATATTATCTGCTAATTTTTGAATATCCGTAACCTGTAATTCTACCTATACTAAATTGATTATCTGTTGTTGAATAGTTTGCAATTGACGAGATAGTTTTTGCCAAAGTTGTTGATAATGACTACGACGAATATGATTATTTTTATCCAATACCTTTTGATACGATTCGTCAAATATTCCTAATTTCAGATTTACCAAAGATTGTAATTCAACTAAATCCCTTAGAGTTAAATTAGCAGCAAGTTGTAAATATTTCAAACTGCGAATATTATTAGCATCAATACGTCTATCTATTTGCAGTGATAATTCATCAGGAACAGGGTTTAAATCAAAACGTAACTCTCCAGCTAAACGATGAAAAATTTCCTGTTTCAAAGTTGATAATAAAATTTGTAATTCTGTACAACTTTGAGAAACCTGATTTAACTCCTCCCGAATATCAACCAAACTTTGATTGTGTTCTTTATACAAACGTTGATATTCTTGTAAAGCAGTGGATAGTAAAGTTTCCTGACCTTGAATATACCAAGAACGGGATTTAATGACATCTTTAATTTTATCATTAGTAATTGAACTTTCTACCCCTAACTTTTCCTTAGCACTATTTTCATAAGGAATTTTTACCGGGTGGGGACGATACCAACCTTCCATATATAAGAAAGATTCACCAGGTTGTAAACGCGCAATTTCTTCCATTTGAGATTGGTCTAAAAGCATCGCTTGACCGATATCTTTATTATCAGCAAGCCCTAAATACAAAAAACACAAACAACATATGGGGTTGGCAACCAAATTGCTAACCCCTAATCTGATAAAATAAACCTAAAACTAAGAAATTGTATAGCAATAAGCCAGAATTGAGACTGCAAATTTAGTCTAAAATCTCAAATCTACAATTACTTAATTTTTGGGTGGTGTGCGTCGCCGTTGCAGAAAATCAGGAATATCTAAGGCAGGTTTTTCCTTGGGTTCGGGAATTGGGTTTGGTTGATTTACCGATGGTTGATTAACAGCTGGTTGTGTCCCTGTTCTCTTGGGAGGTGGAGTTACTACTCTGGCATTAGCCACGTTTTGTTGTGGCGTGGCTTGGATTTCTCCTGTAAACCCAGTCGCAATCACAGTAATTCTGACTTCTCCTTGCAGTCTGTCATCAATTACAGCGCCGAAAATAATATTGGCGTTGGGATCAACCACTTCATAGATAGTTTCCGCAGCCGCATTAACTTCATGTAAGGTGAGATCACTACCACCAGTAATATTAAAGACAACTCCTCTAGCACCTTCAATAGAACATTCCAATAATGGTGAAGAAATGGCGGCGATCGCTGCTTCTCTAGCCCTAGATTTGCCAGAACTCACACCAATGCCCATCAATGCTGATCCTGCATCTGCCATCACTGCTCGCACATCGGCAAAGTCAACATTGACCAGACCAGGAATGGTAATAATATCAGAAATACCCTGTACCCCTTGACGCAAGACATCATCAGCATAGCGAAAGGCTTCTTGTACAGGTGTTTGTTCGGGAATTACTTCCAACAGCTTATTGTTGGGGATAATAATCAAGGTATCAACCCGACTTTTTAAGCCTTCAATGCCTTGCTCTGCTTGGCTAGTGCGTCGCCGTCCCTCAAACACAAACGGACGAGTAACTACACCCACAGTCAAAGCGCCCATTTCTTTCGCCACTTCCGCCACAATTGGCGCTGCACCAGTACCTGTGCCACCACCCATGCCGGCAGTGATAAATACCAGGTCTGCACCTTCTAAAGCAGTAGCAATTTCATCACGAGATTCCTCTGCTGCTTTTTGACCAATGGCGGGATTACCACCTGCACCTAGACCCCTTGTCAATTTCTGTCCGATTTGCAAGCGACTGGGAGCGCCCGCTAGGGTTAAGGCTTGGGCATCGGTATTAATTGACCAAAATTCCACCCCAGAGACATCGGATTCAATCATGCGGTTAACAGCATTACCACCGCCACCACCGACACCAATCACTTTAATATTTGCGACTCGTCCGGGAACAATTTCACCAATGCGGCTGTTTTCAACCATCTTTTTACTATCGTTACTTTGTGAGAAGTTCAGCCCAGAACTACCAAAGGGATTATTTGAGTTAACTGCCAAAGATAAACCGTGTCCCAGTGACTGGGAATTTTTATAGGTAAGTTCTTGGTTATGATCAAGTGTCATTGGATTTATGAAAGGTAGATAAACGACTTTTTTGGTGTTATTCACCTAAGAGTCAACTATAGTTGAGTTGGAGATTGCCACCATGTATTGGCACTGTTTTTTATTGTTCTCACCATTTCCAAACCTAACCGGATTGGACGTGCGATAATTAGGTATGGGATCATCTGGAAACTTATGCAATATGCTGAAAGCAGCAGATTTTCATTGTTGCACAACTAATTCTAGAAAAGTATACTCACATTTGCCGAAAGTCGGTTGGTGTAACTTGATCTAGAAACAATATTTTCAATGCTATGTTGCTTCTTTACCCCCGTATGCCATTGTTAATATTATGCTTAACATCCTCCCTTGATTGTCGCTAAAAATTTGTCTTAGTAATCAATTTTACAACTTATTTGTTCATTTCTTCGTCAATTACTACATTTTCATCAATTTATTGTATGATTTGTGTCCAATGAGTGATGAGAATAGAGACAAAAGGTATCTTGTCTGATTTTGAAGTTAATTTCCTCGCTCCTAGAGAGTAGTTGTTATACACATTAGCAGAGTCAAAGCAACTCCACACTCAAAATTCTCAACAGCCGTTAACAGTGATAAAAATGTTCAGCAAGAAATGTGATCTGCATTGAGCAGCCTATCCCTTGCACCCAGGTAAAACCATTGATTTATATTCAATCTGAATAAGTCTTATCATTCATCCTGCCATTTTAATAAAAACTTAATGCCAATTTTTATCTTCATGGGGCAAACCGTAAAACTAACCAATATTTTTATCCCTAGTTCACTTGCTTATTTACTCAGACAGGCTATAGAGGTTTAAGGATCTGAGGAATTAATTTCCTGATTTTGGTTCATTTGTACTAAAGGAGATTGAGGATTTTTGAGATCAATATAGGCTATTTGTCTGGGTTTAAATTTTGTTGATAAATACCGCATTTGCATAAGCACCTGGATTTTTTCAGCTAATTGGGCTGTGGGAACACCAAGATGTACATTTCCCAGTTCTGTTTTCAAAATTAAATTTGTGGGATCTTGGCAATTAATTTCCATGACTTTGACAGAACTCTGACTGACCGCTTGATAAAGTTGAGTCCAATAGGAGCGATATTGCTCTGGCGAACCAATAACTTTAAGTGTAGGCAATTTACTCTTGGGATTAAGTGCCGTGTATTTTTCCAGAGGAATTAAAGCCCCACTAGCATCCAGTAAACTTAACTCACCCTGTTTGCTCCGTGTCTGACTATTTTGCAGACATGAAGGTGTTGATGTTCTCGAAGATTTTTCTGAAGATTGAGGCTGAGTAATGCAATTAGCTGTGCTTTGCTCTAGTAGGGTGTGAGTCATGGCCACTGGTAATCTTTCTTGAATTTCAATCATTAACCCAGGGGGAAACAAACGACGGCTGACAATTGCTTGGGCAATAGCTGGTTGTGCTTCTAAACTCTCAGCAATTGTAGAAGGTTCAATTCGCCATAAAGATTGGGGATAGGAAAGCACCAGCAGCGACTGAATCGTTTGCTCGGATAATAATTGTTTGCCCGATGTCATGACTATTTGTGCAGGAGCTTTTAGCACCCATATTGGTTGGATTGTCACCCATAGTAATCCACTTGCCAAACCACTAGCAGCCAAGGTTCGCCAAATAGCCTGGATAATTTTCATCTGCCGCTGCTGACGTAATTTTTTACGGCGTTGAGCTAAATCTTGACGAGAAACTGATACTATACCACCAGCCATGAAAACCCCTTTCTGGTTTCGGTCTAATTTGTGAAATGATCCTATGGATGATCCAGAAAAAACTGGAAAACCCTTGATACTGTAGCAGGTTTAGCTAATTATTTGTAGCGCCAGTTATTCGTCATTGGGAATAGGAAATGGAGAATGGGAACAGTAAAAGACGATAACTAAAAAATAAGCGATTTTATAGTATGTGACAGGTGACAGGGTTGAAAGTCTTTTTATGTCTAGGTTTCATCATCCGTTAATGTCCTAACTACCTTGGCGGTTACTATCACTTACCATTCCAACCAATTCTCAGTATCCAGCGAGTCGTTCGTGTTTTTGCTGACAGGATTGTCTTCACCAATATCTACTGCTAAATTTACTAAAAACGCTTGTAATCGCATACGTTCAATATAAGGCCAGCCCCCTTCAGACTCAATGTCTTTAAGCAGGGCGTAGAGTCGCTGGCGGTTATCAGGTAGGCAATCTTGAAAAATTCCATCCCGAATCTCTTTATGTAACTTTTCCAACTGTCTCAGCAATGTTAATAATGCTGTAACATCTCCGTGACAAGCTTGGACTGCATCTTGTACCGTAGCGGCGATCGCTGGCAGTTTAGTAGACAAATTCCCCGCTGGCAAATTTTGGTCATTGTTCATGTAATTTTCTGCTGCTGTTCTATAAAAGTAATACAATACCCGAAACACCCGAAAAAAGGGAGGATGGGCAGGGGGAAGAGCGGGATTACCAAAAGCAAGAGATGATCAGACAAAGAACTACTAATGAAGAACGGCTAATTGTCAATTGATTGATGCCAATGTGAATGGTAGTTTGAATATTGTATGTAAATTCATCCCAACAGATTTTATCTTAGGGATAAAGGGTGTTGTAGTCTGCCCTGTCGGGATTATTCCTGACTAACAAAGAGTATGAGAGCAATCCTTATACTTTTTGTCACTATGTCTTAGCTCATTTCCCTGTCAAGTCAGGAGTTGTATGTAGTGGCGCTACATACATAATACATTAAAACTACTCAGCGAAATGCGTTGAATTACGTTTAGTAGAGCAGTTTTACAACTTAGATATTAATGACATTGAGGTTGACCATGAGGTATCGCGCTTTAATAGTTGCATTCTTGGCTTTATGTTTGGGGCTGGTAACTGCTTGTAGTGATGCACCTTCATCTAGCGGCAAAGACTTGCTTACTTACGAACAAATTCGAGGCACTGGCTTGGCTAACAAATGCCCTCAGTTGGCAGAAACCAGCCGTGGTTCTATTGCTCTGGATGGCAGTCAGTCTTACACTATCCAGGCACTTTGTTTAGAACCCACCAATTACTTTGTCAAAGAAGAACCTGCTAACAAACGCCAAAAAGCTGAATTTATAGATGGTAAATTGGTGACTAGGTATACTTCCACTATTGACCAAGTACAAGGTGACTTAAAAATCAACCCAGATAATAGTCTGACCTTTGCTGAAAAAGATGGTCTTGACTTCCAAGCCATCACCGTCAAACTTCCTGGTGGTGAACTAGTACCTTTCCTGTTTACTATCAAAAACTTGGTTGCAACAACACAGCCTAATTTGACCAGCATTAACACCTCAACTGACTTTGAAGGTACTTTTAAGGTTCCTTCCTATCGTGGTGCTGCTTTCCTAGATCCCAAAGGTCGTGGTGTAGTCAGTGGCTATGATAATGCTGTGGCTTTACCTGCCCAAGCAGACGATGATGATTTAACTCGTACCAATGTCAAGCGGGCAGAAATCCTCAATGGCAAGATTTCTTTACAAGTAGCGAAGGTAGACAGTGCTACTGGTGAAATAGCTGGTACTTTTGAAAGTGAACAGCCTTCTGATACAGACTTAGGTGCTGGCGAACCTAAAGAAGTCAAGATTCGTGGTTTATTTTATGGTCGCGTTGAAGCAAATCGCGGCTAAATCCTGATAATTAATCAAACTTAACCCAACTGCCCCCAGAAAAAAGCAGGGCAGTTGGGTTTTTTTACTGATGAAAAACTTTTTCCGGCTCCCTAATCCTCCGTGTTTTCCCAGTAAATCAACGGTAATGAAATTAGTTTTTGTCAGGATGAGATGAATCTCATAGGAGCAGATACGTACTATTACGAGTCTTGAAATTTGACCAATCTAGAAACATAATGAATATGATGCCTGGCTACTTATAAGTAAATCTCATATTGCGTTTGTTAAATTAAGTACGATTTCGGTTTGACATTGGGGACATAATTGTATATTTTGATTCTATATTATTTGTTTAATAAGCTACAACATACCAATTTTAATTAGATCAGCAAAAAAGCAACTTTGCTCAAAATCGCGCTAGATTTTCAACCCATCCTCAGAATCATGATCTGGACAAAAGCTTAAGTACATCTGATGGGTTTATGGGTTGTGGAGAAACAGTGTCTATTTGATAGCGCGATTACAGCTAGGTCTAAGAGCGATTAATAAACCCACTATTTGCTCCCATCCCCGATGTGCCATGCCAACTACAGCCACGAACGAACTGAAACATGAGATATCGCAATTGTTGCGAGAATATGAGCAATATCCCTCAGAACGCCTCCGCAATGAACTGGTGAAACTGAATTTGGGACTGGTAAGGAAGGAAGCTCATTACTGGATCAATCAATGTCATGAAAGTTATGAAGATTTGCTCCAGGTCGGCTGTTTGGGTTTGATTAGAGCGATTGAAAAATTTGAACTTTCTAAAGGACACGCCTTTAGTTCCTACGCTACTCCTTATATTCGTGGGGAAATTCAACACTACCTGCGAGATAAAGGCGTGACCATGCGAATACCCAGGCGCTGGTTAGCACTTCAACAGCAAGCCATAGGGGTTACCCGTTCTTGGCGAGAAAAATACAATCGCCAACCTACTGATGCGGAATTAGCAGTAGCATTATCAATATCCCAGAGTGAATGGCAAGAGATTAAATTAGCATGGGTGAATCGTTCTCCTTTGAGCTTGGATGTGCCAATCCAGGATGGAGAAGAGGGGGCTACTTGCTTGGGTGAATTAGTGCCTGATCCTCACTACCGCAGCTTTCAACTAGCTCAAGAAGACCAAATGCGACTGCAACAAGCACTGGTGCAGTTGGAGAACCGCACCCGTGAAGTCTTAGAGTGCGTATTTTTGCATGATTTGACACAAAAGCAAGTAGCAGAACATTTAGGTATTAGTGTAGTTACTGTTTCTCGTAGAGTCAAAAAAGGTCTGGATTTGTTGAAACAATTGATGGGCGCAGCAGATAATGAATAGCCAATCATCTGCAAGGTTGTGCTGGGTGATCCGATTTTGGATGTTGGATTTTGGTGAAGCAGCGTGGTGATTCCAGTCCTGAAGGCGGGTTTACCGCCGTAGGTAAGTGGCGAACCGGAAGGGATTGACCTTACTGATAAATCCGGGGGTTTATACCATAAAGGAATTATTGAGCAAAAGTGTTAAAAATGACGCTCGCAATGTCAAAATGTAGGTTATAAAAGAAGCAGACTTCGCCTTAAATATTAAATATAAACAAAATTTGGGCGTGTTAATTTCCACTAGTAAACTTTCCTATGGCTTTCGAGAACAGCTAATGGGTATAAATTCACAAATTACAGCTGCGGCTATTTTAATGTTGGCGATCGCTGGATGTACGATAGGAGATACACCAGAAGCTACCAACACTGGTACACCCCCGCCTACTCCCCAAACGGAAGCGCAGAAACCAGCAGAAAAGACACCTTTTACCGATCCTGTTGTTTCTCCTAAAACGAATCAAGCAATCAATCCAAATAATCCTGGTTTGATTGAATCGACTAAAGGAGATGTGCGTGCTGATTTGGTGCAGAAAGGGCGAACTGACCCATTTGCGGAAATTGTCAAGCCGATATTACCGCCAATGTCCAATGGTTCGCAGCAGCAAAAAGAAGTTCCTACATTACCTCCTCTGCCTATTCAACCCATCCAACCACAAGCAGGTCAGACAGGGCAAACAGGGCAAACAGGGCAAACAGGGCAAATAGGGCAAATAGGAACTCCAAGACAACCACAAACAAATACAGCCCAGGTGGGGCAAAATGGCAAGCCTGGTTCAAAATCTGCCAACTTGCCTAAACCAAAACCGCCACTAACTCCGGTTCTGCCCAAGGTTTTACCGCAAGTTATCGCTAAAGCGCCAATTAAACCTGTATTACCACCACCACCACAACCTGAAGCTGCACAAGCAATTTTTGTCAGAGGTGTAGTGTTGATTGGTAGAGAACCCCAGGCAATTATTGAGGTGCCGCAGGAACCAAGCCGTTATGTACAAGCTGGGCAAAGATTGGGTAATGGTGTTTTAATTAAACGGATTGAAATGAACAGAGGTTCTGAGCCGATTGTCATTTTTGAACAATACGGAATTGAAGTAGCCAAAAAAGTGGAAGAAGAAAACAAAGCTGATCCATCAAAAGCTGCTGCTGGTGGTTTAATTTCAATGGATACATCGATTTAAATGTGTGCTGTTGTTAAACTCTGAATCTGATTTGAAAGGGGGTAGTTTCGGCTATCAATCAAAGCAGGTTCAATTTAGCTTATTCTGCTGTTGGCAAAAAATCAGACATAAACATAAAATTGATTTAATAACCGGACATTTCCGGTTTTATCTTGTTTGTATGGAACAGATTTACCAAAAAATTGAATTCCCTAATTTACCTTTAGCTGTATATCGAGAAATAGCTGCACATTTGCGGCAAGTAGAAGGGGTTGATGTGGATTTAATTCCACAAACTTCTTCAGAATTTGATTACTATCAAAGTCAAATTGCTGGTTTGTCTATTTCTTGGCAACCACATACTAACGAGGATAGGGTTAAGCAAATTTTGGCTTACTATCAAAATCGTTATGGTACTTCTTCTTTGGCATAATTACCTGACACTTCCAAATCGACAAGTATTGAACTACTGCTGAGAGTGGTTATTCTAGGGGAAAACCCGCAATCTCGAACTGTTGCAGCGCCAATCATTTCGATTAATCTTTTCGCAACCAGCCCGGATCATGGCATCATCAGGCACACCGGGAGTGGAATAACGCCAACGTCCTTCTACTGTTGGTCCAGACCTTGCTTGTAGTTCGATATTTTGTGAGTGATGATTTTGGAAAAAAACCCGCAATCTGGAACTGTTGCAGCGCCAATCATCTCTATTAATCTTTTCGCAACCAGCCCGAATCATCGCATCATCAGGCACACCGGGGGTTGAATAACGCCAACGCCCTTCTACTGTTGGTCCAGACCTTGCCCGTAATTCTAAGGATTCATCTCTGTTTCTATCGTTACTCCAGTCCTGATCTCGCTGATCACGACAAGCGATCGCTGCGTTAGTTTCAGTGATACCATCATTCATGAGGCTTCGCATACATCTCTGGATTGACTCTCCAGCTATTGCAGGAGTTGTTAACTGCATCCAAGTTACAGCACTTCCAAATGCTGCCAAAGCAAGGACAGATAGGCAAGTATATTTTCTACGATTGAGTTGCATAATTTTTTTCCCAATTAAAGTTGAGGTGTAATATTAATTCTTTGCGATGTCTGTTTCAACTTGATGTGTCAATCATAAAGTCAGGTATTAAATTAAAACTTCCCACCATTGATTCACCCGATAGGATGAGTCGATTGACTTAATCTACTTTTTGGAAATTATTAATTCTCTCGAATTCCGGTATTAACCCAAACTCCCACTAAAAACCTATCTTCGACAATTCTCACAATGTCCACAACGCCAATTTTCAGCTTCTTTCCCAAAACCAAAAGCATTTAATAAAAACTGCCAACGACACTTTTTAGTATGCAAATATTCACCCATTTGTTTAGCAGCTTGTAATTGCATTTGTGGCTGATTTCCCGACTTTGCAGAAATCGTATAATGAAAAGGATCAATCCATTGCAATTGTCCACTACTATGAAGTAAAGAAAGCGCGGTTGCACCATCAGGAAATTGTTTAATTACAGATGTTACTTCTCCCTGTTTTGGTAACTTTTTCGCTAACTGTTGGGCTTTTTGTTGTTGCTTCAACATCTGTTGTTCAAAAAACTGCTGTCTTTGTTTATCTTCAGCATCTAAAAAACCCGTCGGTTCACTAATTAAAGTTAACGCTTCCGCAGGTTTTCCATCTCTTCCCGCACGTCCAATTTCCTGCACATATTCCGATAATAAATGTGGTGCATGAAAATGAATCACCCAACGGACATTACTTTTATTTATACCCATACCAAAAGCACAGGTACAAACCACGAAGGGCATTTTTCCATTTAACCAACTTGCTTCTACTGCTCGTCTTTCCGTTGCACCTAAACCAGCATGATAACTAGCAGTATTATACCCTAATTCTGTTAACCATTCCGCTAATTCTTCGCTATCTTTACGAGTTCTCACATAAATCAAACCGGCTTGATTTTGATGATTTTGAATAAACTTTAATAATTGTTGTTTTCTCCCTTTTGGTGTCCAAGCAATTTTCACACTAAGATGTAAATTATTACGGTAAGGATTAAGTTTATAACTATCAGGTTTCTGTAATTGTAAAACATCAGCAATTATCTTTTGTGCTGAAGGATCAGCCGTTGCAGTAAAAGCTGCTAAACTAATTTTTGTACCTGGTGGTTTTGATTTTAATAACGCTGGACGAACTGCACCTAAACGTCGATAAGCTGGACGAAAAGTATCACCCCATTGTACTAAACAATGTGCTTCATCAAGGATAATTCCATTAATTTGTAATTGGGGATGAGATAATCTTTCCCACACTGGGGAACTTAATAAAGTTTCTGGTGATAAATATAATAATCTAAGTTGTTGTTTTTCTAAAGCTTGCAAAGTTGCACGACGTTGGGATGTAGATAATTCACTATGTAAAAGTGCAGCTTTTTGATTTCGTTGTTTGAGTTCTTCAACTTGATTTTCCATCAATGCAACTAAGGGAGAAACTACCAAAGTTAATCCTGTGTTTAATAATGCGGGAAGTTGAAAACAAATTGATTTTCCCCCTCCTGTGGGCATAATAATTAATGCGTCTTTTTGGGATAATAAACTTTTGACAATTTCTCCCTGTGGGGGACGAAAATCATCATAACCCCAGATTTGCTTTAAGGCGGTGCGGACTTCGGTTAATGAAGTGGTGGGTCGATTCATAATCATTGAAATATGTAATTGCTAAATTTATCTTTGTATACACCTATGTGATATGATGAGATGTTGTTGTAAAAATTATACTCTAAAAAATGACGCATGATTCAAACTTTTAATATTTACTGTGATGAAAGCTGCCATTTGGAAAATGACCACCAGTCGAAAATGGTGTTGGGTGCAGTTTGGTGTCCTTTAGAAAAAACCAGAGAAATTTCAGTTCAAATCCGCGAAATTAAGAAAAGACATCATCTAAAACCAGAGTTTGAAATTAAATGGACAAAAGTTTCACCAGCTAAAATACAGTTTTATCTGGAATTAATAGATTATTTCTTTGATAATGAAAATTTGCATTTTCGAGGTCTTATTGTAGCAGACAAATCCCAACTACAACATGACTCTTACAATCAAACTCATGATGATTGGTATTATAAAATGTATTTTACATTGCTCAAGGTAATTCTCAGTCCTCAAGCACATTATAGAATTTACTTGGACATTAAAGACACACAAGGAGCAAAAAAAGTTGCAAAATTACATGATGTACTTTCTAACAATCTCCTTGATTTTTCACGCCAGATAATTGAAAAGCTGCAAACTGTGCGTTCTCACGAAGTCGAAATTTTGCAGCTTGCAGACCTTTTAATTGGAACTATTTCTTATATAAATCGAGGACTTTCTAGCAATGCTGCTAAAAATGCCTTAGTTGAGAGAATGCGCGATCGCTCTGGCTATAGTTTAACTAAAACTACTCTCTATCTGGAAAATAAGGTAAATCTTCTCTGCTGGCAACCTGCGGAGGTTTTACAATGACACAACCGAGTTGGCTGCCACCTTTGGTTTTATTTAATGATTATGGTGGTAATTGGGAAGTTTATCTGGAGGCAATTTACAGTATTTTTAAAACCGATTTTATTGATAGCAAACCTAACTTTAAAGGTATCAGATTTAGTCTTAAACGTCATCCTTTATTTCAAGATAAAGAAGCCACTTTCTGGCACGTTACCTCAGAAGGTAGCCAAGAAACAGAACGCATTCCTGATTTTCGTCGTTGTGAACGCATCCGTTGGCTAAGACCTATAATTGAAAATGCCGAAGATCCGGCTATAAAACTCTGGGAAAATGACCGAAAAGGGGAAAAACGTATATGTCTGTGGCTAGAAGCTGAGGAATATCTTGTAATTTTGGCTAAACGTGAAGAATATGTGCTTTTGTGGACTGCTTATTTAGTTACCCAAGCACATAGGAAGCGAAAACTACAAAAAGAATATGAAGCCTATAAAATGGCTAATGCCGCTGATTAGGCGGCATCGTTACTCCTTCTACGCTTGGCAGATGAGCTAAATATTGTTTCTTGGTTTTATTATAGCCAGACTCGCTGAGATTGTCAAGCTGTTACTTCTTCCTTAGCTGTTTGCTGTAAAGCAGCATACAACCTATTCAGTGCATTCACATAAGCCTGAGCCGATGCCACAATTATATCTGTATTGGCTGCATGACCAGAAAATACACGAGATTCATAACGCAAACGAATTGTCACTTCCCCTAAAGCATCAATTCCCCCTGTCACCGATTGCACAGAAAACTCAATCAACTCATTTGGTACATTCACTACACGGTTGATGGCTTTATAAACTGCATCTACTGGACCTGTACCAATAGCCGCATCGGTTAGTTCTTGTCCATCGGGTGTACGCAAGGTAACAGTTGCGGTGGGTTTGGCGTTGCTACCGCAGGAAACCTGTACCAATTCTACTTTAAATAAATCGGGTGCTTGTTGGATTTCGTCGTTAACGATCGCCTCTAAATCCCAATCAGAAATTTCTTTCTTTTTGTCCGCTACTTCTTTAAAGCGCACAAAGGCTTTATTCAGATCATTCTCTGACAAATCAAAGCCCAATTCTTTTAACCGAGTGCGGAAGGCATTTCTACCAGAGTGTTTACCCAATACTATTTGATTATCTGTTAACCCAATCAATTGAGCATCCATAATCTCATAAGTGAGTTTATTTTTCAACACTCCATCTTGGTGAATACCAGACTCGTGTGCAAAAGCATTAGCACCGACTATGGCTTTATTCGGTTGTACCAGCATTCCTGTCAAGCTGGAAACGAGTCGTGAAGTTTTATAAATTTGCTTGGTGTCAATATTAGTTAATGATGCTTCAGAATCGGCAGGTCTACCAAAGAAGGGGTTAAAATATTGCCGTCTGACGTGCAAGGCCATGACTAATTCTTCTAGTGCGGCATTTCCGGCTCTTTCCCCAATACCATTGATGGTACATTCTAGCTGTCTTGCGCCGTTTTTCACAGCTTCCAAGAAGTTAGCAACAGCTAAACCTAAATCATTATGACCATGAACGGAAATGATGGCTTGGTCGATGTTGGGGACGTTTTCTTTGATACCTTTGATGATAGCGCCAAATTCGCTGGGGGTGGTGTATCCTACGGTGTCAGGAATGTTAACAGTTGTTGCACCAGCAGCGATCGCTCTTTCCAAAACTTGATACAAAAATTCTGGATCAGACCTTCCTGCATCTTCGGGAGAAAATTCTACATCATCGGTGAAGCTTTTGGCATAAGCGACCATTTCTTCAGCGATCGCTATCACTTCTGGTCTGGTTTTTTTCAGCTTATATTGCAGGTGAATATCAGAAGTAGCAATAAATGTATGAATTCGTCCCTTGGCTGCTGGTTTGATGGCTTCTGCTGCGGCTTTGATATCATCATGCCTAGCTCTGGCTAAACTACAAATCACAGGTCCATTTTCTAAGCCCACAGTTTGGGCAATTTTGCTAACTGCTTCAAAATCACCCGGACTAGCAAAGGCAAAACCAGCTTCAATGATATCTACACCTAAACGGGCTAATTGTTTGGCAATAATTAGTTTTTCCTCTATGTTTAAGGTTGCGCCTGGACACTGTTCTCCATCTCGCAGTGTCGTATCAAAGATGATAATTCTGTCAGCTTGATTGCTCATTGGTTTTGGGTTGTTGAGTTTTGATTGTGGGCTAAGAATACCTTGAACTTTATGTTTTAACAGTTATCAGTTATCAACTTCTTTGCTGTTATCTGTTAATGATTCTCTGATACAACTCTTGGCTTTGTAAATAATTGTTAATTTTACTAAGCGTCAGTTTTTTCTATCTGGTCTCTAATATCGTTCAAGTCTATATATCTATCCGTAGCATTACGCAGTTCTCTGGCTATCATTCCTTCTGTTGATACGACTGTAATATGTGTATTTTTGGAACGCAATAGTTCAATCGCTCTTTCAAAATCGCCATCACCACTAAATAAAACAACTCGGTCGTACTGGTCTACCGTGTTGAACATATCGACAACAATTTCAATATCTAAATTAGCTTTTTGTGAGTAACGACCAGAGACATCATCATAGTATTCTTTGAGGATTTTAGTCCGTACTGTATACCCCAAGCTAATGAGTGCATCTCGAAAACCACGTTGATCTTGTGGGTCTTTTAAGCCGGTGTACCAAAAAGCATTAATTAATGTTGTCTCAGACTGCTCATTCTTAAAGTATTCTAACACTCGTCGCGGGTCAAAAAACCAGCCATTTTTTTGTTGAGCATAGAACATATTGTTTCCGTCTACAAAAATAGACAGACGATTCATTGGCGAACCCATAGAAATTTACACCTAAATAATATATAAGAATGTAAGATGGAACAATAGATTATAGCAATTCTTAATTGGCAAGGACGCTAATATCTATAAGGTAGTTTTCATGTATAGCTTTTATTTTACCTCTTGCAAAGCATAAAATCGGCTAAAACATTAAATTTGAGTTCTTGGATCTTAACCTGTTTAACCTCCGACTCTTTTCCAGAATACCCATTGATCAAAATCTACCAATAAAATTGACTTAGTAATAGCATTCTGATCTGGATATCAGTCAAGTTTACTCCTAAAGAGGTATCGTATAGGGTTTCGGAGATAAATAAATATAGCCCGATGACCATGAATATCCTGATCATCCCCCACATCCTGCTCCCTCTCACCCTTAAACCCTGGCTCCATAAACAACTTGACTTTTCACCCTTCTGTACTCTCCTGAATTTTCCTAACCTGCTGCTGACTCTTTGGTTTGGTGCAATACTGGGGTATGATTATGATCTGGCCGTAATCAATGACAAAAGTAAAGCAGCGCTCGGCTAGGTGACAGGAAAGCCACTGCGGTGGGCGGGTCGCCGTCAAGTGGTGTGCCTCTTTCAGAGGAGCTATGCCTACGGAAAACTACGTGAACGCCAAATAACGCGTAGCGTCTTTGCAGGCCATACCCAAAGGGTAACAGGGTGGAAAGTCCTTTTATGTCTAGATTTTATCATTAGTTAATGTCCTAAGCACCTTGGTAGTTGTTATATCTGTGCAGAAATCATCAATGGAAACTTATTCAGTTACCAAGTTGTATTCAAATAGGCTATTGATTGGGCGCATAAGTCAAGATGCAAGCTTGGTAGTAGTTACAGCATATTTGGTAAATGTACGGGATTTTCATTGAAGTTTGATTTCAAAATGTATATTTCCGACAAAAGTCAGTGTAAATAAATAACAGTGTTGTACTTAAATTAACGAGTAACACAATATGGCAGAAGAATCTACATCCAGCTTAACTAAAAAATCCCTCTCTACTGCCAAAGACCAGTTAAGTAAATTTACAAAAGGAACTTTAACAGCATCCTTACACCAGTCTAAGGCGATGATGCGCTTGGGTCATCTGCTAACTGGGGTTTTAGCGATAGTAGCAGGACTGCTGAGTGCTGGTAGTGGAAATTGGGTGCAGTTGGTAGAAAATCAAGCTACGACTGCCTTTTTTCAGATTCGGGGGTCAATAATAGCTCCAGAAGATATTGTGATTTTGGCCATTGATGATCAGTCTATATCAATTCCTGAACAGTATTATAGAAGCGATTCTCAAAAGTATCACTACCTACAACCACTGAAATCTTTTCCTTATCAACGTGCGGCTTATGCCCAGGTGATCACCAAGTTGATCGATGCTGGTGCGCGTGTAGTAGCTTTAGATGTGGTTTTTGATCAGCCTAGTAGCTATGGAGAGGCTGATGATCGTCAATTTCAGGAAGTTTTGCAAAAATATGGTCATAAAGTTACCTTAGCTGCACTGTATGAAAATTATAGGACCCATCAAGGAGCATTTCAGCAGCTAACACAACCGCAGCAAAGATTTCGCACTGGTGCAATGTCTATCGGTGCAGTGAATTTTCCTTTGGAAGTGGATGGGAAGATTCACCGCTTGAGTGGCGAATTTTCGCCGTTGTTAGCTCAAAACAACGTTATTAGCACGAGAACACCTTCTTTTGGGGAAGCAGTGTTAGCAGCAGCAAAAATCCAGTATCCTCAAGCAAAGGGCGATCGCATTTATTTTTGGGGGGATGGGGAGACATTTAATACCATTCCTTTTTGGTATGTATTTGATCAAGAGAATTGGAACAATTATTTACAGCAGGGCAAGTTTTTCCAAAATAAAATCGTCCTCATTGGTGCTACAGCGAAATTAAGCAATGATTTTCATCCGGTGGCTATTTCTCCCCATGATCGCATGGCTGGAGTGGAAATTCATGCTAATGCGATCGCTACCTTAATAGCTAATAAGTCTATCGCCACAGCCTTGAAAAATCCAATCTTAAGAGGCTTGTTTGTGTTGCTGTTAGTCAGTGGTACATCTGTGGTCATGACTAGAAAAAAACAGGGTATCCAGAGATTTATCTTCAGTATTGCCCTAGCTAGTTTGTGGGGAGGAATAAGCTATAGTAGCTTTATCTATGGTCACGTAATGTTCCCAACAACAGTACCAATAATAGCCATATTTTTTTCTGGATTATCTTATTTAGGTACTGAAGTAGTTAGAGAGAAAATTAACAAACAAAAATTATTACTCATATTTCAGAAACACAGATCCTCTGCTATTGTGCAGGAGATTATCAGCCAACAGGATGATTTACAAGACCTAATTCAACAAAGAGATTTAGCATTGAATGGGAAAATACTGGCCGGACGCTATAAAATTATCAAAGTTCTCGGTGCAGGTGGGTTTAGCGAAACCTATATTGCAGAGGACATCCAACGTCCTGAACACCCACAATGTGTGGTTAAACAGCTAAAACCAGTCACTACTAAACCTGAAAGTTTAGCACTTGCTAGGCGTTTATTTAGTGCAGAAGCAAAAACCCTCGAAAAATTAGGAACACATCACCAAATTCCTCAGCTTTTAGCTTATTTTGAAGAAGATGAAGAATTTTATTTAATCCAGGAATATATACTTGGTCATCCTCTCGGTAAAGAATTAATCTCCGGTAAATCTATGAGCGAGAGTCTCGTTATTTACCTGTTAAAAGACCTCTTAACAATATTAAGATTTGTCCACGAAAATGGCGTAATTCACCGAGATATTAAGCCTAATAATATTATCCGCCGTCATTCAGATTGGAAACTGGTATTAATTGATTTTGGTGCTGTTAAAGAAGTTAGTACCCAAATCATGGACAATCTCGAATCAACTGCTTTTACTATTGGTATTGGTACAAAAGGTTATGCACCTAATGAGCAATGTTTTGGTCGTCCTCGATATAATAGTGATATTTATGCTATAGGCATGATTGGGATTAAAGCTTTAACTGGTATTTCACCTCATGAATTAGAAAGAGACGCTGATGGAGAAGTGAAATGGGTTGATAAAACTATCGCAAGTGAGGCTTTAGTGACAATTATTAATAAAATGGTCATGGATGATTATAAATACCGCTATAAATCAGCATTGGAAGTCTTAGAGGTATTGGATAAATTACCATCTTGTCAAGATGAAAGTTTGAGTTCAGAAAGAAACTATTCCCTCAATGATTTATCTGTTGTTGATGCTGACTCTCCCACCTCACCTTGGCCGGAAGTGTAGTGAAAATAATTTATTTTTTATCAATACCACCCAGTAATTAGCGTAAAAATGTCACAATAATAATTGTGAACTTTATTTTCAATCCTCACTATGAAAGCAACTTGGAACGGCGCTACTTTAGCCGAAAGCGACAAAACCGTAGTCGTAGAAGGAAATCATTACTTCCCTGCTGACACCATTAACAAACAGTATTTTACAGATAGCAACACCCACACCACTTGTCCCTGGAAAGGAGTCGCTAGTTACTACAGTGTTGAAGTAGATGGACAAGTCAACAAAGATGCAGCTTGGTACTATCCCAGCACCAAAGAGAAAGCGAAAAACATTGAAGGTTATATTGCTTTCTGGAAAGGTGTAAAAGTCGAAGCTTAGACTAATATTAAATTACCATAGCCTTTCGTTTAGCCAGGGAATAAATTCCCTGTCTAATAGCTAAAGTCGGTTTTAACCGACTAATTTGGATAAGCTTATTTATCCATTTTCAAATTCAAAAATTGTCGTTATGAGTCGGGAAAGCAATTTCCCGTTTTTGTTGGAGTTTAAGAAGGTTGTTTTACATCTTTCTCTAATCTTTAGCAATGACAATATCATTTGACTTAATCACAGCATAAGCTTCTGTACCTTCAACTAATTCTAATTCCTCTGCGGAAACTCTGGTAATCATTGAAGTTAACTCAACTTTATGAACAATCTCTAAAGTAACTTCAGTATTAACAGTTCCCGTCGTCACTCGTTTGACAACTCCCTTCAAAACATTGCGCGAACTAACTTTTAATGGTTTTTTTTGACTAATAATTTCCATCTCAGGAGTTTGAGTTTCTACTTTTTCCTGTGTGGTTGGTAGTGATTTTTCTGCTGAAGAGTATTTATGGAGACTACGAACTAATTCTCGCAAAATCTCAGTTTTAGTGCGCTGAGAGTGCTGACAGAACTCCTCTAAAATCTTCCGTTCGTCTTCTGATGTTTGAAATGTCACCCAACCCTGTTCTTTTCTTGGCATAAATTTACCAATTTATTTGGTATGTATAATTATATAATCTTGATATCATCCTAGCAGGGCAACAGGAATTAATAATACATACTTGTACAATTGAATAAGAAATACCAAAGCATTTGATTTTGTGAACTTTTTTATCGGTTGTGCAGTTTGGGCATATAAAGGTTGGGTGGGCGAACTCTATCCCCCAGGAACTCGCACCACAGACTTCCTACATCTTTACAGTCGTTGTTTCACGACAGTAGAAGGTAATACGACTTTTTACGCCGTACCTAACGCAGAAACTGTTACCCGTTGGGCTACGGAAACGCCTCCAGGCTTTGAATTTTGCTTAAAGTTACCGCGAGATATTACCCATCAAAAATTACTCCAACCCCATATTTCTGACGCTTTAGCATTTTTAGAAAGGATGCGTCCTCTAGGTAAGCATTTGGGTCCAATGTTTGCCCAATTACCACCCAGTTACTCACCTGCTTTACTTGATGATTTGCGGACATTTTTAGAAGCATGGCCACGTCAAGATGTACCCTTGGCATTAGAGGTGAGACATGGTGACTGGTTTCAAGAACCCCATCTGAGTAATTTAACAACGTTGTTAGAAAATTTAGAGATTGGTAGGGTTTTGTTAGATACACGTCCTGTTTATACTGGGGAAGATGACCCACAATTGGCATCAGAACGCCGTAAACCTCAATTACCAGTGCAATTTTCTGTAACTACAAATTTTACATTAATTCGCTTTATTTCTCATCCGCAGTTATCAGTAAATCAGCCTTTTATGGCAGAATGGGTAACACAGATTCAACAATGGTTAAAAGCAGGAATTAAAATTTATTTGTTTGTGCATTGTCCCACAGAAGATATTTCTCCTAATAATGCTCGTTATTTTCAACAGTTATTAGAAAAAAGTGGTTTAGAAATTCCGCCTTTACCTTGGAATAATTTGAGTGAATCTAATCAACTTAGTTTATGGTAATACAAAATAGCTTATGTATGACAACATCTGCAAATTTATCGCTGAAAACTACAAAGATGATTTAGCGACATGGTTACTAGGCTCACCCATAAAATTAACAAAACTTAGCCCTACCGAATTATCAAACGAACCAATTAGAGCCGATTCATTGATTTTATTACAATCAGATAAATTAGTTCTGCATACAGAATTCCAAACCGATCCTGATAAAGATATTCCTTTCAGAATGTTAGATTATCGAATCAGAGGTTATCGGCGGTTTCCTAATAAAGAAATGCGTCAAATAGTTGTATATTTGAGAAAAACAGATTCAGAATTAGTCTATCAAAATAGATTTACATTAAGCGACACTAACCATCAGTTTGAAGTTATTCGACTTTGGGAACAACCAACAGAACAATTTATGAGTTTACCTGGTTTATTACCCTTTGCGGTGCTAAGTCAGACAAAAGAACCTACAATGGTATTAAACGAAGTAGCAAAAGCCGTTGAAACCATTACAGATCAAGGGTTACAAAGAAATATAGCTGCTGCTAGTAGTGTATTAGCAGGGTTAGTATTAGATAAGGAAGTAATCAAGAAGATTTTCAGGAGTGAGATTATGCGCGAATCAGTCATTTATCAAGAAATTCTGGAAGAAGGTAAAGCTGAAGGTAAAGCTGAAGGTAAAGCTGAAAATGCTAGAAATGTGGCTATAAATTTACTGCGAATAGGCATGAGTTTACAGCAAATTGCCCAAGTTACAGAATTATCTATTGAGCAAGTTCAAGCTTTACAACAGGAAAATCAAACATCATAATTTTAGATTCCCTGCTTCTTCAAGAAGTGGGGAATTTGATTGGTATAAATCAAATTACGGTCATGGTAACTTATGGCAACCAAAAATTAGGTAAAATAGATTTTCCTAAATCTCGGATACTTTGATTCACGTTTCTACCTATTTGTATATGAGGTTCATCTTGTTCTACAGGTAAAATATCAGCTTTTTTCCCATCTTGTAAATAAGAAATAGCCAAATTAGCAGCTTCTAAACCTGTGACATAAGCTTTTTCTTGTGACCATGAACCGTGACGATTAATAATCCAATCTCCACTCATAAACACATTGTTAAAACTCGTTTTTGCTGGCAACATATAACGATAACTACCAGGTGCAAAATGTGTAACTGCATTTCCTAAACGAATGACACTACTATCTACTACTTTCGCTTCTTTAAATCCTGGAATACAAGTTGCTAAATAACCTTGAACTATTTTGACAATTTCCTCATCACTTAAATTCAAAAATTGATTAGCGTGATAAAAATCAACTTCAACTACTGTTTCTGTTTGATGTTTGAATTCATCATGCAAAGCATTCAAATCAAAAAACGTCCATCCTGTAGTTTCATCAAAACCAAAACAAGCATTAGAAGGACGAGGAATATCAATTTTTCTGTCAAACCATAACCGAGTCGCTAAAACATCAATTGCGCCTAAATTATTTAAATTACGGAATTCTTGATGATTTTGTAAACTAGGACTACTAGCGACAATTTTCTTCATTCCTGTGATACCAACTGCAAAAATAACGGCATCAGCATCAAACACTTCATCACCGCAAACTACACTTTTTACCTGGTTATTATTATCAACAATTACGTCTGTAACTCGGTGTTTAGATAAAACTCTTGCACCTAAGTTTTCTATTTTTTTCACCCAAGGACGGAAGATTTTTTCTCCCACTGTTCCCCGACACCAAACTACATCAAAATCTGGTTGATGAGCGAGAATAAAATAATATAACATTCCTAAAGTTGCAGCGGCTGAACATTGTTCACCAGGGGCAAATAAACCCACTAATAACATTGGTTCAAAAGCTTCTTTATAAAGTCGTGCCGAAACCCCAAAAGTTTTAAATAATTCACGGGCAGTTATAGAATCATAACGTCGCCAAGCATCATCAGAATTATCAAAATCAATTAAGCTATAAAGTAAAGGTAAAGCACTGAGTCTGTCAATCAGTGGTAAACGTTGAAATTGCGGGTAAATAAAAGTTCCTAATGGTGTTGGCAGTCTTGGTAAATCTTGAAAAATTGGTGATTCAACTTCCAAACCTGCGGGAGAATATTGAGCAGAACGAGTCCAAGTTGTAAAGGGATTAATTTCTAATTCATTTATCAGAGAAAATATATTTCTGTAAGGATACCAAAAACCATGAATGCCGGCTTCTACAGATTTTCCTCCAGCGGTTTGCCAACCTGCTACCAGTCCACCAGGATAGGGTCCTGCTTCTAGAAGTGTGACATCATAACCTTGTTTAGCTAAATGGTAAGTAGCACCTAAACCAGCCCAACCAGCACCGACAACTACCACCCGTTTTTGTTGTGAGTCTTCTAACATTTTTGCACCCATGAATACCGTCTTTCTACTAATGTATCCGAATTTGTGGGCAATTTATTCAAGAGTGGTTGATAAAAAGTCAAAAGTCAAAAGTAGAGACGTTTCATGCCAAGTCCCTACTTTTAAAACATCAAAATTTATTCTTTCTTCTGACTCCTATTTCTATTACTTATCAACTATGAATAGTTCCATCTGGCATAATAGCAGCGGTTAAAAAAGACTCACTCATATCCGTGGCATTTAAATTAGCTCTGGTCAAATTTACCTCACACAGATTTGCTTCACTTAAATCAGCACCAGTTAAATTTGCCCCTTGTAAATCTGCTTTCCACATCCTCACACCTCCCATTTTTGCACCACTTAAGTTTGCATCTTGTAAATTAGCGGCGGTTATTGATGCTTGATGTAAATTAGCGTCACACAAGTCAGCACCAGTTAATAAAGCTCCACTGAGGTCTGATTCATTCAAATGAGCATTAGTTAGTATAGCTTGAGTTAAATCAGCACCACACAAAATTACTTCCGATAAATGTGCATTATCTAGTTTTGCACCTCTGAGATTTGCTTTACTTAAATTCGCTCCTGTCAAAGATGCTGATTTGAGGTTAGCACCTCTGAGGTCGGCTCTAGCAAAGTCTATACCACCTAAGTTAGCTCCTTGTAGGTCGGCTAAGGGTAAGGCAATACCATTGAAGTTTCTTTCTCCTCTGGCATATCTATTTAACAGTTCTTTAACATCCATAGTTTTTTAGTTCTGAGTACCTAGTTTGGACATTTAATCTGTAATTTGTGAAATTACTTGTTACCTGTAAAAAACAAGTTTTAAAACTAAATTTATGAAGTCGATTAGCTTTTGAGGTTACTTCAATATTATAAATATATATTACCTGTAAAAATAATTAAAAAAGCCAGCTAGTTTGAACATTTGCTTCAAATGAATCTCTAGTCTGGCATGATTTTATAACTTTGTTTCATTCTCAATTGTTTCTAGCCGGATTTTAGCGATCGCTTGTTTGCATAACTAGAAACAATTTGCTAAGTAGAACGACGTGAAAAAACAAAAGTATGTAACAAAATGTAAAGTAGCCTAAAAACTTCTTCACTCTTGCCTGAGTGCCTCTTGCCTTGTCATAACGACAAATTTTAACGCCAACCTACTTATGATTGTATTTATCTATATATTAATATTCTTTTTTAGACCAACTCCCTCGCCGACTATCATCTCGCTTATCTTCTCGTGGTTTTGCTTTATTAACTCTCAATTGACGACCCATCCATTCTGCACCATCTAATTCTGTGATAGCATAATCTTCCTTTGCATCTTCCATCATCTCAACAAAAGCAAATCCGCGCATCCTTCCGGTTTCACGGTCAGTGGGTAAAATAACTCTTTTAACCTCGCCATAATCAGCAAACACGGCTTTTAAGTCTGCTTCGGTCGCGTGGTAAGAGAGATTTCCAACGTAGATAGTCATTATGAGTCACGTAATTTTCAACAAACAGCGATAGTTCAGAGAGAAACCGCTGGAGCTACGCAAATTGTAAATATTGCATAGTCACCTCTGATTCACTGATGGCAAAAATTGCAGAACATGAGCCATGACGGTCACTACTCAATCTGCCATCAGACTGAACATACCCATCTGCTAATTATGATAACTGATTGTGACAGTTCCCAAAGTATGAGATTTGACAAAGAATCATAATATATAATTATTTGATTTTATCTATTTCATAATTTAAAGGAATTAAAGAACTTTATCTGAGTCAGATGTTGATAAATTACTAATTTGCTGTAAGTAGAGTTAAATTTTGATATTTATTAACCGTTAACTCTTCACAGTTAACGGTTTAGACGCGATTAATCAATAGAAATTTGCTGAGGACCAGAGGCTTTACCGTTCTGTGCTTGAGTACCAGGATTAGAGAAACCTCCTGGAGTAATATGTTTGTCTAGCCAGGTTTTAACCGGATCATCTGCTAGGTTAAGTCGGAGTACACCAGAGACAAACCCGCCCATAAATGATACTGGATGCTGGGTAAGTTCTTGAAATAGGGGCGACAATTCAGTAATAAACATTAGACTCTCCCAGTATTGCTGTTAAAAATTATTAATTCCTCATCAATCTTAACAGATACTGGCTAAGAAGCAACCAGCAACAGATTTGATCATATTTGGCTGTATGATGATTATCATTGGTCAGATTATCATCAACATCATTGATCTTGATGTTTATACCAATTCTATGTGAGTTTGCGCCAACTAAATTTGGTAGAGACGTGCCGGCTTCCACGTCTCATAACCAGAAAAATAAAGCGCATCTTTATCCAGAAATGGTATTAGCTACCACTCAACTAAAATAGGGTATTTTAATTAACAATTAAATTATGACAAGCAACTGGAAAAACTTTATCAAAAATTTAGGTGAATGGCGTGGTTCATTTACGAAAATTTCCCCTAATGGAGAAATATTAGATTCTACTCCTAGCATTTTAAATTTAGAAGCCTTTGATAATAATCAAGCTGTACTTTTTAGATTACGTCGTTTTGATTCTAGTGGTTATGATAGTCCTCCTATTCAGGATTATCAACAGGAATATCGTACTTTAGGAAGACAGAACATTTTTTTTGACACAGGAGCTTTTTCTAAAGGAACTTTGCAATTAGCACCTTTTGCCGAATTTGGGGCAGAATATGGTTTTGTTGATGATGATCGTCGCTTGCGTTTAGTGCAATTATATGACGAAAAAGGCAACTTTATTAGTTTAAGCCTGATTCGAGAATTTCGCAGTTCTACAGATGCTTACGAACGTCCACAACTGACGGTAGAACAGTTAATTGGTAATTGGCAAGGTCAAGCTCATACAGTGTATTCAGACCTGAGACCATCTGAAAATTATGCTAGTTATTTAGAAATTAAAGAAGCAGGTAATGGATATTTAGAACAAAAACTATTTTTAGCATCCAAAACCATTGCTTCACAAGCAAAAATAGAAGGTAATAAACTCATTTTTGAAAAAGAAGGAAATATTCGGCAAATTTTGTTATTACCTGATGGAACTTCTAGTAATGTTCCCTTGCAACTGCAACTGAGAAAACCTTTTTTTGTGGAAGCTGGTTGGTTAGTCAGAGAAAATGAACGTCAACGCTTAATTCGTAGTTATAACGAAAAAGGTGAATGGGTTAGTTCCACTCATGTCATTGAATATAAAACCTGTTAAAGATTTTTCCTCTCTCTGTGTCCTCTGTGCCTGGAGTGGTTCGTAAAAAAATTATTAAACCACGAAGACACGAAGACACGAAGAAAAGAAGATAACAGAGATATTTTCCGTCAGTCCTCAGAAATTAACGGATTTTATGATGTCGGTGCTTGTTCAGGTAACATACATTTATCAGAGTCACAACCGCTAGGTCCTGCTTCTGTTAATTCTCCTAAATCATAACGACTGAGTGCGCCACAGAAATCATCGGTTTTCCGTCGTGTTTTGACTTCTTGGGACAAACGCTCATAAGTGGCTTTGTCTATGGGTTCAAAGGGTAAACGAGGGAATGTTTGAATATCATCAAAACGCGCTAATAATGCCGCAGAAATATAACCTTCATCATTTTGAATGGCTTCATAAATGCGTGTTCCCAAAGGTTCTACTTCCTCGGAACGCAGTTCTAAAGTGGCTGATGTGTTATGGGAGGTGTAGTATTTCTGCACCTGCATGACAAAATCTAACTGTGCTAAGACAGAAAACTTAGATACATCAATCACATCAGCACCGGGTAAATCTGCCCAAGAGACAGCAACGGGTATTTCTACCAACCATTCTGTACAACGAGGATCAAAAGGATCATTTAATAAGTTACCGTTTTCGTCTTTGTCAGATTGAGAAGGTATGACATTATAACCATAATCTATACAGGCTAATGCCACTGGGTCATTTTTACGGAAGGTGATCCGACGAATGAATCTTTGGGCTTTGGGGGGATGCCAACCGGAACTAGCACCTGTTAAAAGGGATTTTGTTCCACTTGGTTGCACGGTGGTGCAGCGATTGGGGCGTTTGATATGATGGCGATCGCAATATTCCCAAACTGCTTTATGTACGATTTCTCTCCATCTGCTGAGATATTTTTGCTCACCGCGTTTAAATATCAATCCTTCAGGGGTTTCTGGTCTACCTTGTTCCCACCAGCGTAACCAGTCCACACCAAAAGCATGAACGAAGAAATCAAATAAACCAGTAAAGGAAACGCCGACAATAGGATCTAATTCCCGACTGTATTGATAGCGGGGTTCTTGGAAGTGGTGATTTAACAATGCGGCCACTGACAAAGCACCTGCTGTAAATGCTTCTTCTTGTTCTTTGTAGTTGTCAGGATCGAGTTGGTTTAAGTGTACTTCAGATAAATTACAGTGAAAATTGCTACCAATTATTTCTCCGCACGGATTTAAACCAAACCTACCTATTCTATGTTCTAGCTCATCAGCATCAATTTCAGGATAGTATTTTTTTATCCATTGCTCGGCTTTTCCTTGCTCGTAAGCTTGCAAGAAGTATTTTTTAAGTTCTGGTGTATTTAATAAGTCAATATTAGCCCTAGCTACTGCTTCACCAGCCCATTGAATTGCCCCTTCACCGCTGTAGTATTGTTTACGTACAGCAGCAATGGATTCTTCTAAGGTTGGTTTGCGGTGAAATACCCTTGTATGGTTCGCCATCCGCAAAGAATCACGCTCTGGATCTATGCGCCAGTTGCCTTCTGCGTCTTGTTGCCATAGGTTATCTTTGGAAGTTGCGCCTTGTTCATCTTCAGAAACGAATTGTCTCATGCCGGCACTGTTGTGAACTAGCAAGCCATCAGCAATGAACTCATGATCGCTTTCTACTTCAATATCAAAAGTTTCGGCTTGACCTGCGGGAGCAACAAATTGAACCTCGATTGGTAGCCAGTGTGGGTTAACTAGATCCTCAGCAATCAGAGTATCAAAATTAGCGTCTCGGAATTTTCCTGGTCTGCCTTTTGGATCTACCCAAAGGACATTAGCACGACACAAAGTATTGGGTTGCCATCCTGTGGCCGCTAGTTCTTGAACTAATTGGTAAGGTAGAGTTAAACCATTTTTCTTTGCTAACCTGATGGTAAAACCATCTCTGATAGCAAATTGATTAATTAAGCCAACAACTACTGCTTGAGATTGCAAACCTTTAATGTGAAGCGCGTGGCATCCATCATAAATTTTATCTCTTCCTTGAATTGCTCTAGGTTTACGTTCTTGTAAAGTTGTAGCAATTCCCAGGGAAAGGGCTAGTTTTTGGATTTCTCGTAAAAATTCTAATTTGTTTGAGTTAACAAGTACATTCCGAGAAGGAGTACCATCTGCGTCACTCAAACCTGCTAAGAAAGCAGCACGAATTTCTCGATTACCTCTCCAAACAAACTCAGGAATTAGAGGACATCCCCAAGGCTGTTTATACTGTCCAAGTTCTTCTGCGAAGTTTTTACGGTAAATATTGATATTGGCAGAATTACCTTGAATTTTGAGAGCAGGACTATAGCCTAAACTACTGAGGATTCTCAGAATTTTTTGACCTAATTGACCCTGTAGTCTTTCTGTAGAGATAGCAAAGCTAACTACTCCACCTCCACCATTACGCCGTTTAGTTGATTCTAAATCAGCATGGCCATCACCAATGAAAAAGCCTACTAACCAAGCCCAATCTGTTGTAGAACATGGTTGTCCTTGAAGATGGGGAACAGAGATGAGGCGATCGCCTGGTTGTAATTCACCAGCATACTTCCATTTATAGGAACGCAGACCATCATAAACTGCAACACGATGGTTAGCAGTACAACGAATGGAGGTAATAGAGGTACGAATTTCTACAACATCCTGTACACCTTGAATAAATTTATTCACTACTGGACGATACTCACCAGAAGAGGTTAATACTAAATCTCCTAACTGAATATCTTGAATCGGCTTCA
Organism: Nostocales cyanobacterium; assembly: GCA_004293145.1. Taxonomy (GTDB): domain Bacteria; phylum Cyanobacteriota; class Cyanobacteriia; order Cyanobacteriales; family Nostocaceae; genus RDYJ01. The sequence goes on from RDYJ01000007.1 coordinate 62,160, forward strand.
TGCCATCAATAGCTGAAACCCTTGCTCCATAAGCAATACAGCGTCTTATGTTCCCAGCGACAATCGTGACAGCAGCTTCATCAATTAATAAACAGCATTCAACTGAATTTAATTGTCTGCCTATTGCCTTATTGAGAATAGAGGCGCAACGTTGATACAATCCAGGTAACTTCACAGGGTTAGCCATACCGCCAAAACCTTTGAGGGTTTCCCCAGATTGACGCACGTCGCTAATATCTACAATTACTTCAACGTCACCTGTAAAGCGTTCATCGCTGGATAGTTCTAAGAGGGTTTGATAGGATTTTACCCAACCTTCCCGACTGTCTCCAACGTGGATAGTAGCGGTGTTAGCTTCTATATGGGTTTGTGTAAATTCTCGACGCTGTTCTGGAGGGGTGCTGCCAATTTCACCTGTGATGGTGATATTTAGGGGATTACGGATAGATGGCAGTTGATTAATATACTGTGGTTCAATGATAGCACCTGTACCGCAGCCCATCATGGCTAAGTCCATCATTAAACCGAAGGCTTTCCAGTCTACCAAGTTGGTAGAGGTGCAGTTATAAGCGCCAGAGAAGTTTTTGGGTTTGGTTAACCAATCTGTGCCACCAACCCACATCCAGCGACCACTGGGTAGGGATTTCATGTTTCGCTGCATTTTGTCTAAAAGGGCAGCTTCTTCTGGGGTAAGTTTGCCTAATTCAACTAAGCCTTTAAGAGTGCGATCGCAAACCTGATCATAACTTTCTCTTAAACCTGCCTCTGTACGACGGCTGTAGGTTCTAAAAAACACAGGATTTGCTGCTGGGGCAGTTTCGGGAAAAGATGCACTCTGACGTTTACGTTCCAGTTCTTGAACCATAATAAGGTCTTGTTGCTGACTAACAAATTAAGACTATAACGCCAAGTAGTTATCGGATGGAAGATTGCTAAATTTCCCACTTTGCGCTATATCTTAGTTTGTGTAAATTATAACTATATTTTAGTTTCAGTATAAAACCCTGACTGTGCGCCAGGGTTGTAAATTATTAAAGTTTTACCTATCATTTTTATCAAAAAAGCTTATACATCATACTACTAAGCATTGATAGCCAGTAAAGATTCTAATTCATTGATATTAGTTACAATTTTACCTAAAGTCTCACTGAAATATACAACTTCATAATTAGGTGCAAGTTCTTTTTGTAGTTGCTTCCACAAACTTATTCCTTCTGTCTCAAAAGCTGCTTCTGCTTCTGGACTCAAATCTGGTGAATTAGCTGGATCTTGCCAATTTAACGTTTCATTATAAGCGAGCGCCCAATTTCTGAGGCGGTTAATGGTTTCTTTACTGAGGGGCAGTCTTGCCGGGTCGATGTTACCCACTTTATCAACATCTGCCCACCATAAAGGGTCGCACCCATAATCAGCCATTAGTTTTATTTTGATTGTCATAGCTATCCAGGTGGAATTATGGTAAGGACGCGGGATTAGCTCCAACTATATAACCATTATCACCTACCGTCACTGCTATGCACTGCTTTTTTCCATTAAAAGTTACTTCATAGATTTCTCTTCGAGGTTCTACTGTTCCTTGATAACCAAGAAATATTCCATTAGTTACAGCAGTGATAACAGCATCGGGGATTTCATTCTCAGAAATTCCACGTTTGGCAAAGTCTTCTTGATGTCTGTCTAAAATGTGTAATAATCCGCTTCCTCTTTTACCAGGTTTTCCTTCTTCTAAAAATACGATTTTGCCATCTGCTTGTTTAGCAATCTTCACTATTTTTTCAGGGGTATGCTTAGTACCAAGTTGGGCAAGTTCAGCAAGTAAGGCTGATTTTTCAGCACTATTCATTTTTTCTCCTTAAATTGGGGATAAGTTGTTTCTATATAAATAGTGTCAAGTGCGATTCCTACGGAGCGCTTCGCTATCGCTCACCTCATCACAGGACTCTCTTAAACCCGCTGCTGGAGCAGATTCTGGAAACGTTGCACCCTGACGTTCAAGTTCTCGAACCATAATAAGGTCTTGCTGAATTACGAACTAAGAATATAACGCCAAGTAGTTGTAGTATGGAAGATTGCTAAAATTACCACTTTGCGCTATGCGTTAATTTGTGTAAATTGCAACTGTTTAATTATCTCAGTATAAAACTCTGACTGTGCGCCAGGTTCATACATTTCATTGTTACAAAAAACGGACTCCTGCCTTCATTAACAAAATCAATCGGGAATTTAATTAATGCGTAGAGACTCTATTTTTTATAAACTCTTCCAACAATATCCATCTGTCTTATTTCAACTATTGGAAAACCCACCCCAAAATGCAGAATTATATAAATTTGATTCTGTAGCCGTGAAAGAACCTAAATTTGAAATTGACGGCGTGTTTTTACCTCCAGAAAGTGAAACCAAGGGGACAGTTTATTTTAGCGAGGTGCAGTTTCAGAAAGATGAACAACTGTACGAGCGATTATTTGCCGAATCTCACTTATATTTCTACCGTAACCGTGATAGATTTAGTGACTGGCAAGCGGTTATAATATATCCATCTCGGAATATAGAACAAAGTGATATTTCTCCTCATCGTTCTTTGCTTAACGGCGATCAAGTGCATAGAATATATTTAGATGAGTTGGGAGATATTCAACAATTACCTGTATGGGTAGGATTAATGGTACTAACGACTTTAAAAGAAAGTCAAGCACCAGAAGCAGCTAGGTATTTATTAACAAAAAGTAATCAGGAATCATCATCAAATGAGATGATTTTAGAAATGATTACTACAATCATGATGTACAGGTTTGAAAATCTGACTTTGCGGGAGGTTCAAGTCATGTTAGGAATTTCATTAGAAAGAAGTCGCGCTTATCAAGAAATTAAACAAGAAGGAAGACAAGAAGGAAGACAGGAAGGAAGACAAGAAGGACTCAAAGAGAGTGCTTTAAATTTAGTTATGCGACAGTTAAATAGACGTTTAGGAGAGTTACCGGAGGAAGCAAAAAATAATATTGCTCAGTTATCTTTGAGCAATTTAGAAAATCTTGGGGAAGCGTTGTTAGACTTTACCAGTTTACAAGATTTACAAAGTTGGTTAAGTCAAGTGCAAGATTAATTTATTACTGATCAGATCCCCGCATTTTCAATATGATTCAATTTTGATAAAAGTCGGGGATCTTAAAAAGAGGAGATTTTAAATTATAATTATAGAACAAACAAATCAAAATAAAATTACAAAAAATTGACAGTAAAAATAATGTCTTTAGCACCTTGGAGAAGTCTAATTACTCGCGCTTTACACAAAAACCGCAGTCTTGTTTATTCCCGTTATCTACAACTTGCAACTGTGCGAGAAAATGCTTTACCTGCAAACCGCACTGTAGTATTTCGTGGCTTTCTGGAAGATACAAACCAGCTAAAATTTATCACCGATATTCGCAGTGCAAAAGCTGAACAAATAGCAAAACAACCAGCAGCAGAAATTTGCTGGTATTTTCCCAACACCAGAGAACAATTTCGTATAGCTGGTAAATTAATTTTAGTTACTGCTAATTCTCATCCACATTTACAACCAGCGAGAATCAAAATGTGGCAAGAATTGAGTGATGCGGCTAGATTACAATTTGCTTGGCCTGATCCGGGTGAGATGAGAGTAAGAACTCCAGAAGCTTTTACACCACCAGCACCAAACCCGATAGAACCATTAGAAAATTTTTGTTTATTATTACTTGAACCTACAGAAGTAGATCATTTAGAATTGCGGGGTGAACCACAAAACAGATGGGTTTACCACTGCAATGAAAACCAAGAATGGTTAACTGAAGCAATAAACCCGTAATTTAAATTTTTTGTTAATTCTTTGATATTTGCTTATCTATATTCCCGCACCATCAAAAAATTCCTGAATCTTTTTATCTCTGATATTACAGAAATTGTGTTCTTTTGGTAATTCATTTTCTTGCATGAATTGACCGACTAAAACCGGAGTTTTTACGGGAGTTTGGAGAGATTGAATTTGTTCTTCTAGTGCTTCAATGCGGTCAACTAAAGTGCGAATTACTTCTGCTTCTGAGTCTGGTAAATTGTTGTGTTCTAGGGGAGAAACCCGAACTCCAGAACGGTAGATAATGCGTCCGGGAATGCCTACAACTGTGCAGTTAGAAGGAACATCTCTTAACACTACTGAACCTGCACCGATGCGGACATTATTACCAATTTGCAAATTACCTAAAACTTTTGCACCTGCACCAACAACAACATTTTCACCAACTGTAGGGTGACGTTTGCCACTTTCTTTACCAGTTCCACCGAGAGTAACGCCTTGATAAATGAGGGCGTAGTCTCCTACAATGGCTGTTTCACCAATGACAACGCCCATACCGTGGTCAATAAATACGCTTTTGCCAATGACAGCACCTGGGTGAATTTCAATACCAGTTAAAAACCGAGCGATGTGAGAAATTAGACGGGGGATAAAGGGAATACCGATAGCACGCAGCCAGTGAGCCAGTCTATGGAAGATTAAAGCTTGTAAGCCTGGGTAGCAAAACAAGACTTCCAACCAATTCCGGGCTGCTGGATCACGTTCAAAGATGATGCGAAAGTCGGCACTGAGTGTAGAAAGCATCGAGATATTACCCAAAAAGCAAAACAAGCTACTTTCTCATTTTATCGTTAATTGGTCATTAGTGATTGGGGATTGGGGAAGAGGCAGGGAGCAGGGAGCAGGGGGAAGAGTGCAGGTTGCAGGGGGAAAGTTATTTGTATTTTTCCCAATTACCTATTACCTATTACCTATTCCTCGACTTTTAAAGTGTAGTTATGTTTATCTCCAGGGTTAAATGTACCTACCCAAAGCTGATAAATGCCTTGTTTCCAATTGCGATCGCTCACACTCGCATCTTTACTTCTACCAGTATCATCACCACATCTAATGGTTGCATCATCTGGTCCTTTGATAAATAAAGTGGTGTCTTTACCTCCACTGTTAATTAATATTGTCAATTTATCAAAGTCTTTTTCTAAAACAAGGATGTGATCAGGTTTAGGATCGCCAAAACCGATACACGCTTTTTTATCGCGATCGCGGTTACTCATAGCAGACAATGAATAAGCACCCCCTGTATAACCTGATGCCATTCCTTGTCCTAGTGCAAAACCTGGTGCTAGTTTCAAAGTTCCAAAATTGGCTGTCTGGGCTGATATAGGTGTCGCTATCATAGCGGTAATTGCAGCTAACAGCCAGCTACACCGAAATTGAAGCCAAGGGCGACGATTTTTCATAGGGCAATCCCATTAAGTTTTTTTGTAACTGTGTATACTTATTTTATGTAAAAAAATATCTCTTGGGTAGTAATACTAACTGTTCACACTCCCCCTGCAAAAAGGTATGAAGAAGCGACAGGTTCAGAATAATCTAGAACCTGAAAAAGTGTTTGAGCTTTAATGGGATCAGGGCTGATTTCTTGCTTATGATCAACCTTGAATAGCCGTGAAACTATTAATTTATCAAAGTAATCAGATTTACAGCAGATTGCAGATCAATGAGGTACAGAATCAAAATTGAAACCTATACACAAAGCCAGTACAGATGTTCCGCCGGCACGTCTCTACTGACTCCTGACTCCTGAATTCTGCTGTATATGGCTATAGCTTGCGTGACAACGCAGGAGTCATACGCAACGGTATCAGCAAGCCCTACTTACTTTTCTCAGCCTCTCCCTTTCCATTTAGATGGGGGGGAGTGTGAACAGTTACGGAAAAAATTAATCAACTATTACCTATTCCTGATTCTATTTCCCAAAGCTTGATTAATCTGAATTAATAAATCTTCCATTGAAATAGAGCGAGGTAATATCTGGGTAGCAATACTTTCGGTTAAATTTACTAACTCACTAACCACATTTTCACGCGATTGATATTCATTCTTTTTTGTTTGTCCAGGCTCTGTATATTTTACCTGATTTAATATTTTGTCAAGTACCAAAATAGGAGGTAAATTAAATGGTAAATCTGACAAAGCTGTTAAAGCTTTTTGTACTTGTTGATCAATTGCAGATTCTCCCAAAGAAATTAGTAATAAATCAACGCTCTGATGGCGAAGTTGTTGCAAAACTTCCGCCCAACAGTCACCTGTAGCTGCTTTCAAACCAGCAGTTTGTAAATACTGAATTAAAGCTTGAAACCACTCAGATCCCCGTTCATGATCACTCTTGAGTGTTTGGTTAGTATCTGGGAGAACAGATTTTTGATCTAACTGATAACCCTGATCTTGCTTGGGTTTTACCTGTGGCAAATCACGCAACATAGTTACATCTACCACTAAAATATTAGGAGGACAACCAATACCAGAAGCAATTTGTAACACAGACAATAAAGGATCTGGTTTTCCTTTGCCACTGGTGTTTTCCCTGCCTAATGGCGTTAAACAAGGAAATACACCCAATCCTGGTATTTGTGAAGCTGCCAAAGTAGTGGCTACATCACAAGTTACTAATGGTAAGTTCGCTAATCGTTTATACTTAGTTAACTCTTTGAGATAATGTTGAGCCGTTGAAGTATCAACATCCAACAAAATCACATCAAACTGCCACACCCGCGCTAAAAGTTCTGCCTGATCTAAATCATCTACTTCAATAACTCGATGTTCGCGCAGGGAGGGTTGGGGATTAACAGACTCTAATTCTGGATTCACCAACCGCAGAATCCGCAGCGGATTTGTTGCTGATTCGATATTATTATTTTCTACACCTATCTGCTCGACTTCCGGTGCAGCACATAATCTTTCTAAAATCGGGACTAAAAATTGATTCTCAACTGGTAAATTTACAAAACCATCAGCCCTATTCGCGTAAGCGTGTTCCTTTTCTGCTTCCGTTGCCGTGACAATAACCGGAATATGGCGAGTTGCAGTATCCGACTTTAATAAAGTCAGCACATCCCAACCTGAAAGTAGGGGTAACAACGGATTCAAAAATATAGCTTTTGGTTGCAAGCGCCGAGCTTTTTCTAGTGCTTCTGTCCCCGAACGGGCAATTACCACCCGATAACCTAAACCCTTAAGATGTTGGGTTAAGTCTTCAATATATCGAGCTACTGCCTCAACTACTAATATTAAACGTTGAGAAGAAATCGGTTGATGTAACTCTGAATTTCCCCCCTCTGATTCTGCAAAATTGATTTTGGGAGGACAAGGTGGTAGTAGCAATGTAAACTGGCTACCTTTGCCTTCACGAGACAAAAAGCTCACATCTCCACCATGTAACCGAGCTAACGCCCTAGTTAATACTAGCCCCAAACCAGTGCCTTCAAACTGGCGCGTTAAGGGATTTTCTAATTGTTGGAATTTTTGAAAGATTAAATGTTGTTGATGTTCGGGAATACCAATACCTGTATCCCAGACTGTAAAAGCTATCCATCCTTCCCAACGATTTACCCGCAGTCCAATTTCCCCAGAAGTTTCAGTGAACTTAAAAGCATTGGAAAGTAAATGTACCAGCATTTGACGCAACCGCAACTCATCCGCTACCATCTCCTCTAAGCCTGGTTCAATGGTGAGGCTGAATTGGTGATCAGATGAGGAATCGGTAGCTTTGCTGGGTTGACTTTGGAGTGTTTTAGCTTCTGATAAAGCGCGATCGCACACTTCCCGAATTTGCACTGGGCATGGAGTGAGTTCCATCTGTCCAGTTTCCATCCGCGTCAAATCCAAAATGTCATTAACCACACTCATCAAATGACGGCCACTTTGATGAATCAAACTCGCATAACGGGCCTGTCGCTCGTTCAGTTTTCCTAATTGTTGATCTACCAGTAATCTCGACAAGCCCAAGACTGCTGTTAAAGGTGTTTTCAGTTCATGGCTAATACAAGCTAAAAACTCATCTTTTAAGCGATTGAGTTGGATTAAATCAGCATTTTTAGCTGCCAATTCTTTAAAAAGTTGTTGCTGTTCGGTGACATCAGTCGCTAAAACTAACCACAGATCATCAGTTAATTGTTGGGAGTTCTCAGTTTTAAGGGTTACTTCTGCATCAGCACTCCAGACTTTTAATTCAGGACTATCCAAGGGGATTTTGGCAAACTGCCAAATACGCTCTTGACCATTCTGCACTTCAACAACACAAGTACAAGTACCCTGTTGAGCATCTAAATAGCAATGACTGGATGTAGCATTTACGCTTCCTGGTACGTCCGGCATCATTGCGAAAACTGGTGTTGAGTGAGATCCTGGGTTGGTAGAGGGCAAATTATCAGCCCTGAGATGTCCTGTCATCGACATGGCCTGATCTTCTTCGGTTTCACCCCTGTCAAACTCAGAATTAATCTTGAGTGTTTGTTGATTGGTGTATTCTGAGTGTTTACACTTGCTAGGTGACAGGATAGTTTCTACCTGTTGTCTAATCCCTTCCGGATCTTTCAACACTCCCAATTGTTGCCACCAAGCGGGATTTTGTGTTAACACTTCCCCTGTACTTGTTTGCAACATTAAAGGCCAAGGCAATCTTTCCAACAGCTGTACTAAAGGATTTTGTTTGAGTGGCTGATGTTGATTTTCCTTGTAGGAGCTAGTTTTTACCCTACCCCTATTTTCTATCCTCCCTGGAATGTTAGAGGCGATTGTTACCTTATTTTTAGCGAAAAAGCTCAGTAGGCGTTGGTTATCCAGCAGCCCCAAAAATTTTCCATCTGAGTCAATCAATGCCCAATCTAAATTTCTATTTTTTTGGTTTTGTTGGTAACGTAAAAATAAGCTAAATTTTTCCAGTGGTTCAGCAGCAGCTACAGTTTGTATTGACGAAATCAGACTGCTCAAAGTGGAGATTGGTTGTTGTAGATTTAAAAACGTCTCACCACTAGCCGCTGCTAATAATTTCGGAATTAAACGGCCAGAATACAACAACCCTACAGGGCATTGTTGTTGATTCACAACTACCAAGCGATCACACTGTTCCTTCTCCAAAATATCCAGCACCACTGCCAGAGTACTTGTTTCTGAGCAGCTGGGTACGGTTGCTAGAAAGTCATAAAGCGGGTACTGTAGCATTAACATAAGGCTTAAGGGGTCTTTCTTCCTGTAGTTGCCTCTGGCATCAACATCTGCCAAAGTGCTGATGGTGTTCGTGCCTGAAGCCATATTCTCCAAGAAGGTGCTTATAATCGTTCTTGGTGAGACTGTAAATCTATCGAAGCACTCAAATCAGCTTTGATAGAAAATTTCTCCATCCCAATAATTCCCAGAGTGGCGATGCTTGCCTGTACCACCCTTGTGAATGAGCAGACATTCTCAACAGTATCCTACTGGTATGGAAACTCCTGATCGATAGTTACAGCTAAAACAATTATCGCTCCAAAGATTCGCTTTAGAACCTTGAGGAATTATAATGATTTAAAATGCGACAATTCTTTAACTTTGTTTATGTATCTTATCAACAAGCAAAATGGAAAAATCCCTAATTAGATAGATGTACATCAGGTAGTCAGCGAATTAGCTCCTAAATCTTCTCGCTCACACCCTTTTTACCTTTCTCTTAAGTTATACCACCCACTCTTAAAAATAAATGATTGCGTAGTGATTCTTAAAGACTTGTTGACATTAGTAATTTTTTTACCCAAGTTTTACATAAAAACTTTTACCAAACTTAATCAGCAATTAATCTATACTCTTGTCCCTTCTCCAAATATATAAATAATAAATGATATTACCTGTATTATTGATCGGGCTACTAAATGTTCAAAAATATTTATACAATCCTGAAACTGAAAATAATCAAAAAAGTTTAATTGGGCAGTTCAGGTATTTTCTTGATGGGGTTTTTGACCAATTCCTTGATTTACCCATGACGGCTACCATACCTATATACATACAAGATTTACATAGTCGGATCTGGACTAACACCCATCTAGCATTGCAACAAGATAAACAATATGATCATGTATTGGCGTGTAATGATCAAAAAGGTCAGCAATGTTTTCAAACAATGAGTTCGTCTGAAAAACAGGAACTATTAAAGCAGTTGAAATCAGATTACCGCCAAATTTTAATCGATTACTTTACCACAGATAGAACACTGAAAGTAGCAATTGACAAATTTATCAACACCTTATTTTATGCTAATATTCCTGTGCCACAAATTATAGAAATTCACATGGAACTGATTGATGAGTTTTCTACCCAGCTAAAATTAGAAGGAAGGAGTGATGAAACCTTACTAGACTACAGATTAACCTTGATAGATATTCTGGCACATTTGTGTGAAGTCTATAGATGTTCGATTTCAAAAATAAACTGAAGAAAGTCATGCTATTTGGGATTTTGGCTCAGGATTTAAAAAATCAATCATTAACAGGATTAATTTTCAAATTATTAAGATTAATCCGCTGGAAACTAACATCTGTTATTAATTTAGATAAATGCCTCAGCATATTTTGTATTCCTATTCTCATATCTAGCCTGTAAACTTATGAATAAAGCCAGAAAAACCTATGTTCTCAAACTTTACGTAGCTGGGAACACACCCAACTCCGTGCGAGCATTAAGCACACTTAAAAACATATTAGAACAGGAGTTTCAAGGAGTTTATGCCCTAAAAGTAATTGATGTCTTGAAAAACCCACAGTTGGCAGAAGAAGACAAAATATTAGCCACACCAACATTATCGAAGATTTTGCCGCCTCCCGTTCGCAAAATCATTGGTGATCTTTCAGATAGAGAAAGAGTCTTAATAGGCTTAGACTTACTTTATGAAGAATTGAGTGAAGAAGACTGGGAACAGTAAAATATTTAGTCATAAAATTCATAAAAACTGAGTACAAACTTTAGTAATTTAAAAAATCGGGTACAATACCCATATATGTTCAGCAATGAGTTACCAAGAGCAACAAGAACAACAAAAGCCTTCAATTATTAGTGGTGTAGAGAAAATTCGCACCATGATTGAGGGCTTTGACGATATTAGTCATGGCGGTTTACCAGTTGGCAGAACAACCTTAGTCAGTGGCACCTCTGGGACAGGGAAAACTTTATTATCTTTACAATTTCTCTATAATGGCATCACTTACTTTGATGAACCAGGAGTATTTGTTACCTTCGAGGAATCACCCAGCGATATTATCAAAAACGCCCATATTTTTGGTTGGAATTTGCAAAAACTGATTGAAGAAGGTAAATTATTTATTCTCGATGCGTCTCCCGATCCCGAAGGTCAAGATATCGTTGGTAATTTTGATCTATCAGCTTTAATTGAGCGATTACAATATGCGATTCGCAAATACAAAGCCCATCGTGTTTCCATTGACTCAATTACAGCCGTATTCCAGCAGTATGAAGCTGTGGGAGTAGTGCGGAGGGAAATATTTCGCCTAGTAGCACGTCTCAAACAACTATATGTCACTACGATTATTACAACAGAGCGTGGTGAAGAATATGGACCGGTAGCTTCTTTTGGAGTCGAAGAATTTGTGTCTGACAACGTGGTAATTGTTCGTAACGTTTTGGAAGGAGAACGCCGCCGCCGCACCATTGAAATTCTCAAATTGCGCGGGACAACCCACATGAAAGGTGAATATCCATTCACAATTACCAATGCTGGAGTCAACATTTTCCCGTTAGGAGCAATGCGTTTAACTCAAAGGTCTTCCAATGTGCGCGTATCTTCTGGAGTCAGTACCCTAGATGAAATGTGTGGTGGTGGTTTCTTTAAAGACTCAATTATTTTAGCTACAGGAGCTACAGGTACGGGTAAAACTCTCTTAGTCAGTAAATTTATTCAAGATGGCTGTGTCAGTGGTGAGCGAGCAATTTTATTTGCTTATGAAGAATCCCGCGCTCAACTGTCCCGTAATGCCTATTCTTGGGGAATTGATTTTGAGGAATTAGAACACCAAGGTTTATTAAAAATAATTTGTACCTATCCTGAATCAACTGGTTTAGAAGATCATTTACAAATTATTAAATCAGAAATTGCCGATTTTAAACCAGCCCGGATTGCGATTGACTCGCTTTCAGCACTGGCTAGAGGCGTAAGCAATAACGCTTTTCGCCAGTTTGTAATTGGTGTTACTGGCTATGCTAAACAAGAAGAAATCACAGGCTTCTTTACCAATACCAGTGACCAATTTATGGGGTCACATTCAATTACAGATTCTCATATTTCCACGATTACTGATACAATTATCATGTTACAGTACGTAGAAATTCATGGAGAAATGTCGCGGGCAATCAACGTATTTAAAATGCGTGGCTCGTGGCATGATAAGGGGATTCGGGAATACAATATTACGGCTGACGGACCAAATATTAAAGATTCCTTCCGTAATTATGAACGAATTGTCAGCGGAGCGCCTACCCGCGTTAGCATAGACGAAAAGGCAGAACTTTCTCGCATTGTCAAACGTTTTGAAGATAAATAAACTGCTCAATTCTGAAACAAGTAAATTCGGTATAGCAGTATATTATTTGCTTCATTTAATATCGTGTTATATTCTGTGTGAAGACAAGTTTTCTGCCGCCAGATGGTTTTTCGTGTGAGGGGATGCGGTGAAAGGACAGCAATTATTCCATAGTTTCTTACCTGGTGTAACAGCAGCGGTATTAACAACCCAGTCGGCCTGGGCTGAGACCGTAAAAGTTGGTGAGGTAAAGCCAGTCTCTTCTCCGATTGTCTTGACTGCAACTGATGTGAAAACCTCCGTTGTGGACATTAATAGGCAGCTGCCTAAGACTACGGTTGATAACTCTCCAGCGTTATTACCTGCCCTTGATTTCAGTAAACTCAGTCAAGCGCCTGTTACTAATCAGACAGTACCAGAAGTAAAAAATCAGAAAACAGTTGTACCAATGTCAGGCACTGGGGCAAAATTAGTACAGCTGATCGAGGCACATAAATGTTTACAGGCACAGCAGAAAAGCTCATCTGCTTTGCTCCTAGCTTCAAGCAGCTGTTCACCAAAAAATGCGGTTACAAACAGGGTAGCCCAGATGACTACCCCTACTGAATCACAACCGCCCAATACTTCAGAGTCACCTGCTCAAAATTCAGAAACAGCCCCAAAAGCCGCAAATTCTCCAGGTAATCCACTTGAACACCTGAATCCTAGTCCTAATCCTCTCCAATTTCCTACGAAACCAGAGGAAGTCAGGCTTCAGGCAAATCAACCAATTACACTGGGACAGGCTCTAGAACTGGCCAAGCGGAATAATAATGAATTACAGGTGTCCATATTGCAGTTGCAGCGCAGTAAATCTGCTCTTAGAGAAGCCCAGGCTTCTTTGTTGCCTACTTTGGGAGTAAATGGTGCGGTTAGTAATAGTCGTAGTGCTAACAGTACACTACAAGCTAAACAGCAGCAGCAGTTAAATCCTCTTACTCCTGATGCTGACTCTAATACTAGCTTTAGTAGTCAAGCCGAACTCAGATATGACCTTTATACCTCTGGCAGACGGAATGCAGCAATTACAGAAGCTGAAGAACAGGTGCGTATTCAAGAGTTTGATGTAGAAAGGCAATCTGAGGAAATTCGGCTCAATGTCGCTACAGATTACTATAATTTGCAACAAGCAGATGAACAAGTAAGGATTTCTCAATCAGCTGTAGAAAATTCTCAGGCTAGTTTGCGAGATGCAATGGCTCTAGAACGGGCTGGAGTTGGTACAAGATTCGATGTATTGCGATCGCAAGTCAATTTAGCTAATGCCCAACAAGACTTAACAAATGCTCGTTCTCAACAAATTATCGCTCGTCGCCGTTTAGGTGTGCGCTTAAATTTGCCCCAAGTGGTAAATATTAGTGCCGCTGATCCTGTACAGTTAGCTGGTCTTTGGGAACGCAGTTTAGAGGATAGTATCGTCTTAGCTTATCAAAATCGCCCAGAACTACAACAGCAGTTGGCACAGCGAAATATTAGCGAACAACAAAGAAGACAAGCTCTGGCATCTCTGGGTCCGCAAATTAGTTTAGTTGCCAGCTATGACTTGCTAGATGTGTTTAATGATAGTATCAATGTCAGCGATGGTTATTCAGTAGGAGTGCAAGCAACGCTAAATTTATATGATGGTGGAGCCGCAAAATCAAGAGCAGCACAAGCCAAAACTAATATAGCGATCGCGGAAACTCAATTTGCTGAACAACGCAACCAAATCCGCTTTCAAGTAGAACAGGCTTATTCTACCCAGCTATCTAATTTGGAAAATGTCCAAACTGCCAATGCGGCTCTAGAGCAAGCCAAAGAGTCTCTTAGATTAGCACGTTTACGTTTCCAAGCTGGTGTAGGTACTCAAACTGATGTTATCAACGCCGAAAATGAACTGACAAGATCCGAAGGTAATCGCGTTCGCGCCATTTTGGATTACAATCGTGCTTTGACAGAATTACAACGCTACGTTACATCTAGGGCTTTTAAAAAGTAACCCAACAAAACTTTTTTAAAAGAGTAAAAAGCCTCATTTAGCAGTGTAATTACTAGCAAATGAGGCTTTTTGAGCAAAAATGTTATATTTTTAACAGGAAAGAAGTGACAGGTGACAGGAAATAGTTATCTTTCTTCTGCCTCCTACCTCCTGCCTCCTACCTCCTGCCTCCTGACTCCTGACTCCTTCTTCTCATGACTAAAATCACATCACAAGAAATCGCCCAGTTTCGTTCTCAACTAGCAGAAGATCCTCAAGCAATGGAAGCGTTAGACTTGATAGAGGACTGTGAGGGAGACTTAGAAGATGCCGCCATGACCCTGGCTATAAAAGCCGGACAAGAACCAGGAAGGACAAATTCTGAGTGGTTAGACGCGTTAGCGAGAAAATGGCGTGCAGTCTTATGTGAACAAGAATATCGTCATGACTTGTTAAACGGCTCAGTTTCTGGGATGATGTCGCACCTGAAAAGTATTCCAGAGTTTCCCAAAATTTTGGCGACTCCGGTTTTAATATATGTCCTCAAGCAAGGCGTGAATAATTTTTGTGAACCGTTGGATTCTCTAAAATAATATTTAGTGCTGAGTATGTCGTTGAACCAGTCCTGATACCCTGTTAATTAAGGACAATTTTTTTCAGATCACAATTTTTAGACTAATGAATTACCTTGTTGCCGTATTATCAGATCGTATCCAAGCTGAAGCTGCTTACTTAGGCTTAGAAAAAGAAGGAATAAATAGCTCTATTCTGGGTAGAGGATACAAAACCGCTGATGAGTTTGGTTTAATTGACCCCAAAGAAGAAGCTAAAAAACAAGCACGGCTCATGGCATTCTGGTTAGTACCATTCGGCTTTTTTGCTGGTGCTACCTTCAGTCTCATCACTGGCTTAGATACCTTTGCTTGGGCTGGAGAAATTGGTAATCATGTAATTGGTGGCTTGCTTGGTGCTGGTAGCGGTGCTATGGGTAGCGTCTTTGTTGGTGGTGGTGTGGGTTTAGTGTCCGGTGGTGGAGATGCTTTACCCTACCGCAACCGTTTGGATGCTGGGAAATACATAATTGTAGTTCAAGGTTCAGAAACTCTAACTCGCCAAGCTACCCGCATCTTACGCCAGTTTGACCCAGAAAATATCCAGGGGTATGCAGAAACAAACTAAGGTTTGGTAATTGCTAATTGGTAATTGCTAATTGGTAATTGGTAATTAGGAAAAGTTCTTACCCAGTCCCCAGTCCCCAGTCCCCAGTCCCCAGTCCCCATGTTACCTAGAGAAGAACTTTTAAAAGGTGTTGAAAATCGTGATAGGATAGCTCACGTAATTGACCAAGCAGAGCAAGCTATAAAGACCTGGGAAGTAGTGTTTACTGATTTTTTGTCTCCACCGGAGTTAGCAGAAATTCAACGGGTTTTTAGCCGATTAACAGATGTGCATTTAGTAGCCTGGGGTGGATATCCTCAAGCTGAACGTCAACGAGTGGCGATCGCTCGTTCTGAATTACCATTAGATCAATCTCAAGTCGCTATCACTGCTTTAGAAATTGCTGGTAATTTCCTGTTTGATACTGCAACCCACCGTGACTTTTTAGGAGCAATGTTGGGTACAGGAATTGTGCGGGAAAAAACCGGAGATATGATTATTTTAGGAGAAAGGGGAGCGCAAGCAATTGTAGTTCCTGAACTCGCAGAATTTTTGCAGATGAGTTTGCAGCAAGTGCGTTCTGTTCCTGTGAAAACTCAACCTATTGATATTAATGAGTTAAAAATTCGAGAACCGAAGAAAAAAGAATTGACAACTGTAGAAGCTTCTTTAAGATTAGATGCAGTTGCTTCTGCTGGTTTTGGGATGTCCCGTAGCAAAATGGTTGATTTTATCGACTCCGGTGATGTGCGCGTTAATTGGAAGGAAATAACTCAAGCCAGTTCTCAAGTCAAAACAGGAGATTTAATCGCAATTCGCGGTAAAGGACGTTTAGAAGTTGGCGAAATTGCCGTGACTAAAAAAGACCGTTACCGCGTGCAATTAACTAGATATATGTAGTAAATTCATAATTGATAATTCATAATTCATAATTACAAATTACTAAGAGGTTGTTTTAAAAGTATTATATAAAACCAATAATCTCCAGAAACCTAACCCCCCCTAACCCATTCCCTACAAGGGAAGGGGGGTTTCAAAGCCTCTCCGCTTGCAGGGGAGAGATTGGGAGATGGGTCAATTTATACATCAAAAACTTTTCAGACATCCTCTAAATTACAAATTACTAAATTATGAATTATGAATTATGAATTATGAATTACTTTTAAACTGTTTTGCGATCGCACTTACCAAAGATTCTCTTGGTAAAAACCTGTGCATATTGACGATGATTTTATTTCCTAAACCGCCGCTAACCACAGTAGAATCTCCCTTTTCTAAACCTTGTAAAGCATCTTGTGCAACTTCTTCAGGAGTTGCTATTTTATTATTTGTATTTGCTAAAGTTTCAGGAAACTTGGCTTCTGTGAAAAAGTCTGTTTCTGTTGGTCCTGGACAAACTACTAAAACTTTAACACCATAATCCCGATTTTCTGCCCACAGTGCTTCACTAAAACTGAGAACAAAGGCTTTAGTCGCAGCATAAACAGAAATATACGGCATTGGTTGAAAACCCGCAATTGAAGAAACATTAATAATGCTACCAGAACGACGTTGACGCATTAAAGGTAGAAATTTGTGGGTTAAATCTACCAAGGCCATAATATTTAATTGAATCATTGTTAATTGCCGTTCTCCGTCTCTTTCGGCAAAATCTCCATAGTCGCCAAAACCAGCATTATTGATTAACAAATCAATTGTTAAACCTTTCTCCTTAATGAGATCAAATACCTCATTTGTGGCATTAGTTTCTGTCAAGTCTTTGGCTATAACCTCGACTTTTATTTGACATTGTTGTTGTAATTTTGTGGCTATTTGGTTGAGTTTATCAGCTGAACGGGCAACGAGAACAAGATTTGTTTTGCGTGCAGCAAGTTCTTCTGCAAAAGCTTTCCCAATTCCACCTGACGCACCGGTAATTAAAGCTGTTGACATTTT
The DNA here is from genome assembly GCA_004293145.1 of Nostocales cyanobacterium. Classification (GTDB taxonomy): domain Bacteria; phylum Cyanobacteriota; class Cyanobacteriia; order Cyanobacteriales; family Nostocaceae; genus RDYJ01. Next base: position 79,627 of record RDYJ01000007.1, read on the forward strand.
GGATATTATCTGATTTATTTTTTCACCTTTATTTATGGTAGCAAAACAAAAACAAGATCCCCTACTTCTTAGAGAAGTCGAGGATCTGAGTAGCGGAAATTTTTTTGGTCTTCTTTAGACATAGGGGTGAAAATTGGAAGTAGAGACAATTCATGAATTGTCCCTACAAGGGTTTCAGGTTATGCACATTTAATTACCGAAGATGTCTTTTGTATTATTTAGAGTCAGAACAGGGAATAATAGATTTAGCTCACTTTAGTATGCTCAGGGTGTGACTATGTTCGGTAAGATCAAATTTGCGGCTTTTCTCATCGCAGGTACAGCGGGGGTTGTGTGGCTTGTCAATTTACCATATCCCATGATTCGCAGACCTGTCGCACAAGTAGCACCAATTTTATTGTTACCTAGTTTTATAAATATGGATCATCACTACAGGGGTGCGATTGATGCTTTAGAACAAGCAGACCAGTTAGTGAGTCGCGCTACCAGCAGTGCGGATATTGAACTGGGTGGAGAGAAGGTAAAAGCGGCAAAACAACACTTGGATAATTTACCAGTCTGGTTTTTGGGTTACTATCCTCAGCGTTATTGTAGTTTGTTTAGTTGTAGTTGGCAGTTTACTTTAGATGAATTTGAACAGGCCAGAGAACGAGTAGCGCGACTGGATGCGGTTGTTTTTCAAGATAAAAATGCTTTAGTTCCTTTGAATGACGCGAGAAATGCTTTAGTAACTGCCAAACAGCAATATCAACAAGCTAAAAATACAAAAGATCGAGAAACAGCCATTGCCAATTGGCAAGCAGCTTTAGATCAATTAGAGCAAATTTCTCAACAAACATTAGCAGGTAAAACGGCCCAAACTCAACTTACAGCTTACAAACGCGATTTTGAAAATGCGCGGATTAGTAGTTTTATTACTGCTGCACAAGAATTTGATTTAGAAGCTCAAAAAATTCAACCAACAAATTCTCAAGTAGCAGCGGAATTATGGCAACAGGCAATTTACAGACTTGAAAAAGTGCCAAATGAAAATCCTCAATATGTGGATGCACAAAAATTAATTGCTTCATACCAAGTTAAACAAAAAACGGTAATTGATCCGCGTAGTGCGACTTATGTTGAAGCTGCAAAACAATATGCTTTAGCAGCAGCGCAAGCTTCCCAAAATCCACCCCATACTGCACAAAAATGGGAACAAATAGGTGAATTATGGGAAAAAGCAATTCAAAAATTAGAAAATATTCAAGTTTCAGAACCAAGTTATGTAGAAGCGAACAAATTAATAGCACAGTATCAAACTAACTTGGGAATTATTAAAAATCGTCGTCAAGCTGAAAGTGATGCTAAGGAAATTCTCGAAAAAGCTAATCAAGAAATTCAAAGTTTGATTGCTTCACCACCAGGTGATAAGAATCAGACAAAGGCTGCAATTATTAGAGTTATGAATCAATTAAGTAGTGTGAAAACAGGAACAACTTCATATAATGAGGCACAACGATTATTGAAGTTGGCAGATAATAAACTTAAGCAAATTAAGTGATTAATAAAAAATGAAGATGGGGCTTGAGACTGGGTTAAAAAAGATCGATTCCTACGGATAGCTTCGCTATCGCTATGTCCGCAAAACCCGGTAAGCTGAATTATGTACTTCGAGAAGACAATGCAGTCGTGATTGAGGTAAAATTATTTCGCCTGTTATGTCATCTGTAATACATCTACAAAGATTAGCCGTTTAGAGTATACAAAGTAACTCATCATGTTAAAACGTTGTTTTTATAACTAAGCTCATACTTATCTAGAAAATCAAATACTGACATAATAACTAGCATATAGTATGATGACTATATCTAAATAACACTGATAACATAACCAATTTATTTTAGTAAAATTCCGAACGAACATAAAATGATGGAAATACTCAACCGTATTGTGTACCCATTTAAAATACCATTTTTGGCATCATCTCAAATTTATTGGTTATATCTGCTTTCAACTATTTTACTGGCGACAATACTATATCTATTTGGTTCAGCAAATCGGGACAAAGAGAAAAGTTTTCTAGAATACCTTTTACCTAAAGAACTTTATTTACATCCTGCATCTATTGCTCAATACAAATATTTCTTTTTGATTTCCTTATTCGAGATATTTTGCGTAGTGCCAACAGCACTATCTTTAGCGAAACTTGCTGATATAACTTGCGAAAGTATCACACAAATTACAGGCATTACCACACCTTTTATAGTTACGAGTCCCCAATTATGGCAGCAGATAGTATTCAGCATTTTTGTAGCATTATTAGGTGACTTTGCTAATTTTTTCTACCATTCTCTAGCTCATAAAATTCCTATTTTGTGGGAATTTCATAAAGTACATCATTCAGCCGAAGCCATCACACCATTAACTGTATATCGTATTCATCCATTTGAGATGTTTTTAGGTACAACAACGATTGTGACAATGTCCAGTTTAGGAACAGGTATCTGGTTCTACTTATTTGGTAATGGGATGAAAGAGCTATTAATTTATGGAGTCAGCTTTGAGATTTTTATCTTTTATTTAGCTGGTTATAACTTGCGCCATTCTCATATCTGGTTAGCTTATCCTCAGTGGATTAGCCATATTTTCATCAGTCCAGCGCAACACCAAATTCATCATAGTGTAGACCCCAAACATTATGATAAAAACTTTGGTTATATTTTCGCATTTTGGGACTGGATTTTTGGTTCTTTATATGTGCCAAGCAACTATGAAAAACTGAGCTTTGGTTTATCAGATGGAGAATCAAATTTGTTTAATAGTGTCAGCAATATGTTTTTACAGCCTTTGCGAGCAATTAGACAGAGAATCAGCAAAAACTCAGTAAAACTAGAAAGAGACTTATCATGAATTATCTGTAATTGCCAGATTTTATAAAAGATGACGTATCTTATAATCAGTAGTTTAGCCAACTTTGAAAACATTCTCTGAAAAATTTTACAATTTATGAGCGAACATCAGCCCAATAACTATAAAAATGAAGTTGTTTTAACAATGATAGAGCATATTCAACAATTTATAGAACAGCCAAATTCTGTTTTTGGTAATATGCCTATCTGTCCCTTTGTCAACAAAATTCGTCGTGAAGGTAAAATTTTGCTTAAAGTTGAGACCTTTTATTATACTAAAGAATTGAGTTTAGATCCAAAAGTTTTGGATTTAATCACTGAATTTAAAAAAGATAATTATTACGAGGTAATGATGGTTATCCATCCAAATAAACTGGCTTTATCATTAGATGCAATGAAAGATTTCACTCAAGATTTAAATGATTTTATAGCTCCTCTGGGATTAATTGCTTTCAGTGGTCATCCGCTTGATAATTTTAATATAGATGGTGTTTACACAAGACGAGATCCATTTATAAATTTTACAGTTCAAGAGATAGAAAAAGTGAATTTATATGCAGATGTTTTGAAATCTACTGCTTATTATGAAAGATGGTCTTTAGAAAATCTTGAATACATTCAAAGATGAAGGCATGAACACAGTAAAGGGGGCTGGGAGGAAAGAGACTTGTGGAAGAAGATTTGGGATAGAATTGATGCACTATTCGTAAAGTGCAAAATCCGGTTAAAACAATTCAGCTATAAAATTCGGATGTAGCAACAGAAATGAAATATTCTCAAAACAAGTGCATTCATCAGGTGTTTGCAGAGCAGGTAGAAAAAACACCTGACGCGGTAGCAGTAGTATTTGAAAACCAGCAATTGACCTATAGAGAATTGAATGCAAAAGCTAATCAACTGGCACATCATTTGCAAGCAATGGGGGTAGGTCAAGAGGTATTGGTGGGTCTATGCGTAGAGCGTTCTCTAGAAGTAATTATAGGAATTCTTGGTATTCTCAAAGCGGGTGGAGTTTATGTTCCCTTAGATCCTGCTTATCCCCAAGAACGCCTAGCATTTATGTTAGAAGATACCAAATTACCAATTCTTTTAACTAAAGTGCAATGGCTAGAAATTCTTCCTGTTATTAGTGCCTCAGTCATTTGTCTAGATGCAGATTGGCACGAGATTGAAAAACAAAATCAAGTCAATCCAATTAGTGAAGTACAAGCAGAAAACCTGGCTTACTTAATATATACTTCTGGTTCTACTGGCAAACCAAAGGGAGTACAAATGCCTCATGCTAGTGTTTGTAATTATCTTGAGGCGATCGCTAAAATATTACCAGTTAATAACCAAGATATTTATCTCCACACAGCATCTTTCTCATTTACTGCTTCAGTTAGACAATTATTTTTGCCGTTATCCCAAGGTGCTACAAGTATCATTGCCACCCGTGAACAAACTAGAACTCCCCTCAGTCTATTTGAATTAATCCAAACACAAGGTGTTACTATCTCTGATGGTGTACCTTCCGTGTGGCGTTATGGATTAATGGCTTTAGAAAGTTTAGATCCAAAATACACAAAAGCAATTAGCGAATCAAAATTAAGATTAATAATATTTGGTGGGGAATTACTACCCTATCAATTAATAAAAAATTTACGCAACCTCTTTAAAATATCACCCGATTTTTTTAATATTCTCGGTCAAACAGAAAGTATTGGACATGGTTTTTATTCCATCCCAAAAGACTGCAACCTAGAAGCAGGATATGTGCCAGTCGGTTATCCTCTTAAAGATATTCAGCAGGTTTATGTACTTAATTCTAATCTTGAACCAGTGAAAATTGGTGAATCTGGAGAAGTACATATTGCAGGTTCTACCTTAGCTCGTGGCTATCTTAATCGAACTCAAGCCAACGCTGAAAAATTTATTGATCATCCTTTTAATTTACAACAGCAACTTTTTAAAACTGGTGATGTAGCTCGTTACTTAAATGATGGTACTTTAGAAATTCTTGGTCGCATCGACTTTCAGGTTAATATTCGCGGAATGCGTGTAGAACTTGAAGAAATCGAAGCCGTATTAAAACTTCATCCCCATGTCCGGGAAGGTATAGTCACCGCAAGAGAAGATATCCCAGGAGACAAGCGCCTAGTAGCCTATATTGTAGCTAAAAATAAAGCCTTTAATTGGGGAGAAATCCGCAGTTTTATAGAGCAGAAATTACCAGATTATATGATTCCTAATGCCTTTGTGCTGATGGAAAAAATGCCCGTGTTACCCAATGGTAAATTAGACCGCCATAGCTTACCTGCACCAAATATATCTATTGATATTCATAGCTTTGTTGCCCCCCGCACCCCTACAGAAGAAGTTATAGCTAATATTTGGTCTGAAGTTTTAAGACTGGAAAAAGTAGGAATCTATGATAATTTTTTGGAATTGGGAGGACATTCCTTACTTGCCAGTTTAATTATATCTAGATTACGCGAAGCCTTATCTGTGGAATTATCAGTTGGTGCATTATTTGAATTTCCAACTGTAGCTAGTTTAAGCGAACAAATTGAAACTTCCTATCATCCCAATCAACAAAATCAAACCTTACCAAAATTAGAATCAATTGACCGTTCTCTCGAAATACCTTTATCTTTGATTCAGCAGCGATTTTGGTTTTTAGAGCAAATAGAAGGAGCAAATGCTGCCTATAATATTGCTAGAGCATTGCGTTTAGTTGGTCGGCTGAATTTAACAGCACTCCAACAAGCTATAGAGTCAATTATTCAACGCCATGAAACCCTGCGTACTTCCTTTGGCATGGTAGATGAAAAACCAGTGCAATTTATTGCTGCAACTCTACCATTTACTTTACCCTTAGTGGACTTACAAGAATTACCAGAAGTTGAGCGACAGGATGAATTACAAAGATTAATTACCGCAGAATATACACAACCTTTTGATTTAAGCACAGCACCTTTATTAAGAGTTAAAATCATTCGCCTAAAGTCAGATTATCACATTCTGCTGGTAACAATGCACCATATTATTTCTGATGCTTGGTCAGTGGGAATTTTCTTGAAAGAATTGTCTAATTTCTATGCCGCTTCTCCCTTACCAGATTTGCCAATTCAGTATGCAGATTATGCTTATTGGCAACGTCAGTGGCAGCAAAATGATATTATCAGGACTCAGTTAAACTATTGGCAACAACAGTTAGCAGATGCTCCACCTGTAATAGAATTACCAACAGATTACCCACGTTCTGTTATGCAAACATTTCGGGGTAGTATCGAAAGGTTTAAGTTGGGTGATGACCTGACTAACAAACTGAAAATTCTCAGTCAGAAGTCAGGTACTTCCCTATTTATGACTCTCCAAGCAGCTTTTGCGACGTTGCTTTATCGCTACACTGGTCAGGAAGATATTGTTATCGGCTCTCCCATTACTAACCGCAACCGTCCAGCCCTTGAGTCATTAATTGGTTTTTTTGTCAACACTCTAGTTTTACGCACCCGCTTAGAGAATAACCCCACATTTAGAGAACTATTAGCTCAGGTACGACAGGTTTCTCTTGATGCTTACACTCACCCAGATGTACCTTTTGATCAATTAGTTGAAGTTCTCCAACCACAACGTCACCTCAGCCATAGTCCGCTATTTCAGGTAATGTTTGTATTGCAAAATTCCCCAGTGGAAAAACTGGAATTATCTGGTTTAAATCTAACGCAGATCGAATTAGATAGACCAACAGCAGGAGCAACCTTTGATTTAACTCTATCAATGCAAGAAATAGATTCAGAACTCAGGGGAGCATTTGAATATAATGCTAACTTATTTAATGCTGATACTATTGCCCGAATGGTAGAACATTTTCAAACTTTGCTAGAGGCTATTGTTACTAATCCAGAACAAAAAATTGCTAACTTACCGCTCCTAACAGCAGCAGAACAACATCAATTACTGGTGGAATGGAATAATACACAAACTGATTACCCACAAAATAAATGTGTTCATGAATTAGTAACAGAACAAGCAAAAAATACACCTGATGCAGTGGCATTAGTGTTTGAAAATCAGCAATTAACCTACCAACAATTGAATCAACAAGCCAACCAAATAGCCCATTATTTGCAGTCTTTAGGTGTAGAAAAAGAAACTTTAGTGGGTGTTTATTTGGAACGTTCTTTTGAAATGATAGTGGGATTTTTGGGCATTTTAAAAGCTGGTGGTGCTTATGTTCCCCTAGATCCCAATTATCCGCCAGAACGCCTCAATTATATGGTGGCAGATTCGCAAATATCGGTTATCTTGACTCATTCTTTATTATTGCCACATTTATCAGCAACGCTAGAGCAAGCGCAAACCAAAATCATTTGTTGGGATCAAGATATAGAAACTATTGCCAGTCAGAGTTTAGATAATCCTATTAATAGTGTACAACCTGGAAATTTAGCTTATGTAATCTATACTTCTGGTTCTACAGGAAAACCGAAAGCTGTGCTAATTCAACATTCAGGGTTGTTAAATTTAGTGTTTTGGCACTTAAACAATTTTGAAGTTAAATCATCAGATCGAACAACACATTTAGCAGGAACAGCCTTTGATGCTGCTGTCTGGGAATTATGGCCTTATTTAGTAGCCGGAGCAAGTATATATTTAATCAAATCTGAATTTCTGCTTTCAGTAAAAATGCTCCTTAAGGAGTTGATATCACACAATATTACTATTAGTTTTATTCCTACACCCTTAGCAGAAAAATTATGTCTTTTAGCATGGTCTGAAAATACAGCTTTGCGAATTATATTAACTGGTGGAGATAGACTTAATTTTTATCCATCAGATACATTACCATTTAAGTTTTTTAATAACTACGGACCCACAGAAAATACTGTAGTTACAACTTCTGGGCAAATTTTACCGAGAAAATTAGCAAGTAAATTTCCGCCTATTGGTCGTCCCATTGCCAATAACCAAGTTTACATTCTTGATCGCTATTTGCAACCTGTTCCCATTGGTGTTTCTGGAGAAATCTATATTGGTGGTGCAGGTTTAGCCAGAGGGTATTTAAATCGTCCAGAATTAACATCTGAGCGATTTATTGCTAATCCTTTTGTGGAAAATGAGCGACTTTATAAAACCGGAGATTTGGGGCGTTTTTTACCAGATGGAAATATTGAATTTCTGGGACGCATCGATCACCAAGTTAAAATTCGTGGGTTTCGGATTGAATTGGGAGAAATTGAAACGCTATTGAGCCAATATCCCCAAGTTCAGCAAGCGGTAGTAATTGTTCGAGAAGACAACCCAGGAAATAAATATTTAACAGCTTATATTGTGAGCGAAACAGAAACATTAACTAGTAGCGAATTGCGTCAGTTTCTGAAAGAACATCTGCCTGAATATATGATACCATCGGCTTTTGTGACGCTCAAAACCTTACCCTTGACTCCTAATGGTAAAGTTGATCGTCGGGTTTTGCCAAAGCCAGAAACAACAAATTTAGAACTAGAAGCCGCTTTTGTTGCACCCCGTACTTCGTTAGAAGAAAAACTAGCCGAAATCTGGTGTACAGTATTACATCGGGAGCAGGTAGGCATTCATGATAACTTCTTTGAATTGGGTGGACACTCTCTGTTGGTAACATCTGTGATTTCTCGCATTCAACAAACTTTGTCCATAGCAATTCCTCTGAGTTCTCTATTTACCGCACCGACTATAGCTGAACTTAGTCTTGTAATAACTGGTCTTCAGATGGAAGTACAGAAACAAAGTACAAGTGGTATAAGCTTTGACACCTTACCACCTCTTGTCCCTCAAGTCCGAGACACTTATGTTCCACTGTCTTTTGCACAAGAGTCTATATGGCGTTTGCAACAATCAGATCCTGAAAGTTCTGCCTACAACAGCTTTTTTATTTTACGTTTCACTGGCTCCCTCTCTGTAAGTGTGTTGGAGTCCAGTTTCAATGAGATTATTCGCCGACATGAAGCATTACGGACAAATTTTGCTGTTGTAGAAGGTCAACCCGTACAAATCATTACCCCATCCCTGACCATACCGTTGGAGATCATAGACTTACAAAACTTACCTCAGAAAGAGCGAATATCTGAAGCCCAAAGACTTGCTGCGCTGGAATATCAGCACCATTTTGATCTAGCTTCAGACCCTCTGATTAAGACAACCTTGCTGCGATTAGCTCAACAGGAGCATTGGTTGATCATAAATATCCACCATATTATTACGGATGGGTGGTCATTTGGCCTGTTGTTGGAGGAGTTACGAATCCTCTATGCAGCTTTTGTCAATGGTTTACCTTCACCCCTACCCGAATTACCTGTTCAGTACGCAGATTTTACCCTCTGGCAACGTCAATACTTTAATGATTTGGTAATAGAAAAGCAACTTGCTTATTGGTTGGAAAAATTAACTAATACTTCACTAGCATCTGATGTGGTGTCTAGCACTCAGCCACAAGTGAGTAACAGCACAAGCGCATCTATTTATTATGTAGTTCTGCCAGCTAGTCTTGTGGCATCAATCGAAGCCCTCAGCCGCTCTCTAAAAGTCACTATCTTTGTCATCATTCTCACTGCTTTGAAGATACTTTTGTTTAAGTACAGTGGGAAAAAAGAAATTTTAGTAATGACTACAGTTGGTAATCGCAGTGCAGTCGAAACTGAAAAAATGCTCGGTTGCTTCATCAACGACGTAATTTTGCAATCGCATCTTTCCTCTGAGCAAACAGGACTTACTCTTTTAGAAGAGATCAAAGAAACTCTCACAGAAGCAATCAACAATAAAGAGATTGCTATTCAAACAGTCATTGATACTATCACCAGCAAACAACCGCTTAACATCTCGGCATCCCTGACTATGCTACCTACACAAAATTGGCATAACTGGATGTTAGATGTTGACTTTGTATCAATTAAGCGCGATTACAGCTTGTGGGATCAGATAATTCCTTTAGAAATTTATGTTTCTTCACCTTCTGTAAATAAGCCGACTATGGAAATTAAAGTCTTGTACAGCACAGAGTTATTTACAAATGAAACCATCGAGTTTCTGTTTAGCTATTACCAGGAAATTCTCCAGAAGCTCGTCCAACATCCAACCAGCCAGGTTTCTGAATTTGAATAATACAACTGAAAACATGAGGGTTTTGAACTCGATGCAGTTTGATTGTGTCTTGTTCACACTCTTTGATTGATAACATTCCTGATAATGTCCAGGATGGTTTCTACATAAAAGCGTCATAATTTATTCCGTAAATTTTATTTACGGCTTTCAATACTGATGTTTGCCTTGCTATATAATTAAATATATCGACAGCTTTTTTTGCTGAAAAAAGCATAAATTATTAACTTAAATCTCACTCATGCTACATCCCAACATACAACTTCAATTTATTAATGAATCGGTAGGCTTTGGCTTAATAGCTTCACAATTGATTCCTAGAGGAACGGTTACTTGGGTACATGACAAGTTTGACGTTGTTATTACTGGACAAGAAATGGAGCATATAGAAGAAATCTACAAAAGAACTATTATCAAATATGCTTATCGCAATAAACATGGTGATTTCATATTTTCCTGGGATAATGGACGTTTCATAAATCACAGCTTTGATAGTAATACTATTTCAACAGCTTACAATTTTGACATAGCCATTCGGGATATTGCCGCAGGTGAAGAAATAACCTGTGACTATGGATGTTTTAATCTGCCCGGAATTGTTAATCTTTTGCCAGAAAACTCTGCTCAAAGAACAGCAATTACGCCACATGATATTATACTTTATCATCAAATTTTTGACAAAAAAGCAAGTCAAGGTTTAGCTTATTTTGATAAAGTTGAACAAGCATTGAAGCCAATTATTGACCATGAAGTTTATCAAAAATGTGTAGATATTGCTCAAAATAAAGCACAAATTGATTCTATTTTGACTTGTTATTTTGAAGAAAAAAATGAAGTTCCTATTTATCGTTATCATTAAGAGCAATTAATCTGTACTGAATATTTGAATTCTAGAGACGTTATTATCCTGGTAACTGCCATACTTATTGCCGTGTAGCAGGGAAATGAGAAATAAATGCTACCTTTAACGATGAGGCTTGGCCACAAATTCACCAATAATTACTGTTGCTATGTTAGAAAACGGCCCACCAGAGTTGGAACAACAGCCCAGGTTTGGATCATCTTTATTTAAGTGGACTGAGTATTTCTCCAGTAAGGAAGGAGAGATAACTCAAAGCATGAGTGTTTTTATCTTGATCTGGTTTGGTCAAGTTTTATCTCTAATTGGCTCGCGTACAACCAGTTTTGCTCTAAGTATTTGGGTTTACCAGCATACTAACTCAACTACCCAATTCACTCTGCTGATTCTAGCAACGACCTTACCGGGGATTATTATTTCTCCCATTGCTGGAGTGTTTGTTGATCGCTGGAGTCGTCGCTGGATTATGATTATTAGTGACTTCTGTGCTGGTTTGTGTACCCTAACTATTGCCTGGTTATTTGTTAGTGGTAATTTAGAAGTCTGGAATCTGTGCCTATTTAGTGCTATTAATTCTGCTTTCAGTTCTTTTCAAGGGCTTGCCTATTCTTCAGCAACTACATTACTCGTACCTAAAGAACAACTTGGTCGTGCTAGTTCAATGACGCAGATTAGGTTGTCTATTGCGGAAATCCTCTCACCTGCGCTGGCAGCTGCACTGCTGGTAACTATCGAAATTCCGGGAGTTGTTATCATTGATTTGATAACTTTGTGCTTTGCTCTGGTGTGTTTGTTAGTAGTTAAGTTCCCTGAAGTTGAAACTACAGAAGCTAATCGAGAGGAGGTTGGTTTCTTATCTTCATTCTGGCAAGAATTGACCTTTGGATGGCATTATTTGATCGAGCGTCCTGGGCTGATTGGCTTAGTAGTTTTTATTGCTATCAGCAACTTTCTCATTGGTAGTGATGAAGCTCTAACCACACCTCTCGTACTTTCCTTCACTTCAATACAATCTTTGGGGACAATCTCTTCTATTGCTAGTTCTGGAATGTTAGTCGGCAGTTTCATTATGAGCATTTGGGGGGGAATAGAACGCCTAATGAATATGATATTTATCTCGATGTTTTTTTTGGGTGTATTATATGTGTTAGCGGGCTTGCGCCCTACGCCGATTCTGTTTACTATCTCTGAGTTCTTTATATTTTTTATAATCCCCATCGTTAATGGTGCAATCCAAGTAATTTATCAAAAGAAGGTTGCACCCGAAGTACAAGGAAAGGTCTTTGCATTCCGCACTGCGGTTACTCAGGGGTTCCTGCCGCTTTCTTATTTAATTGCCGGACCACTAGCTGACCAATTTTTTGAACCTCTCATGGCTGCTAATGGCTTAGGAGCATCTACTATTGGACAAATTATTGGTGTTGGGCATGGTCGCGGTATTGGTTTGATGTTTGTCATCATGGGCATATTTAGCATCTTTTTCACCTTCATTGCTTACTTGTATCCCCGTCTGCGTCTGTTGGAAGATGAGTTACCGGATACAATTTCTTAAATTAACGGACTTCCAAACAATCATCCTCCCAAAAATAATTCAACACACATTCGGTATCCTGCATTTTTTGTAGTTTGTTACAAAAATTTATCTTCTCCACTAGAACCTAAATACAACCTAAATAAATGCGGTCTTTGCGTTTTCACAACTCATAATGGAATGGGTAACTGGCTAAGGTATTACCGTGGTTGGCATTGTTATTGTTTCGCACAGTAAACAATTGGCTCTGGGAGTACAGGAACTAGCTGCACAGATGGTTCAAGGAAAAGTTTCCCTCGCTGTGGCAGCCGGTATTGATGATCCTGCAAACCCATTAGGTACAGATGCGATCCAGGTTTATGAAGCGATCGCCTCTGTATTTTCTGAAGATGGTGTTCTCGTACTAATGGATTTAGGCAGTGCTTTAATGAGTGCGGAAATGGCGCTGGAATTTTTGCCCCCAGAACAGCGAGAAAAAGTATATTTGTGTGCAGCACCTTTGGTAGAAGGTACTATTGCTGCTGCTGTTGCTGCGGCTACTGGCAGAAATATTCAGCAAGTTATCAGCGAAGCACAAGGGGCATTAGTAGCAAAAGCAGCACAGTTAAATTTAGTCAGTGATCCTTTATCGGTAGTCAGTAGCCCACCCATCAGCGCAGCAGAAGTTTCTAACAGAGAAATAAGGATAAAAGTCACTAACAAATTGGGTTTACACGCTCGTCCATCAGCCCAATTTGTCGCTACAGCATCCCGGTTTAAATCGCAAATTAAAGTACAAAATTTAACTAGAAATACAGAAGCTGTCCGGGGTGACAGTATCAACCAAGTCGCCACCTTGGGAGTACGTCAAGGACATGAATTGCTGATTACTGCCACTGGAATTGATGCCCAGGAGGCACTGCAAGCCTTACAAACATTGATTATCAACAATTTTGGCGAAGATGATAGTATTGTCGAAATAAGACCACCCATCCAAGAAATGACCGCACCGACACAAGGCGAACTAGCGGGAATTGCGGCTTCTCCGGGAATAGCGATCGCCCCATTAATTCATTATCAATCAGTAGCCGTTGCTTTTACGGAATATCACATAGAAAATGTAGAAATAGAGTGGCACAGATTACACTCTGCTATCCAAATAGCTAAACAGGAAATTCAAACTTTACTTTCCCATACATCCATTCAAATTGGTGACGCAGAAGCGGCGATTTTTGATGCCCATCTCCTATTTTTAGCAGATCCTGTCATGCTAGAAGCAGCACGTCAGCATATTGTCGCAGAACACCTCAATGCGGAAGTTGCTTGGCAAGCGGTAATTGATGAAGTCGCAAATTCCTACCGCAAACTTGAGGATACTTATTTACAAGAACGAGTTGACGATGTGGTGGATGTGGGGCGGAGGGTGTTAAGAATTTTACTGGGTAATCTGCCCACTGACTTGGAACTAACAGAACCATCTATTGTCGTAGGTACAGATTTAAGCCCCTCAGATACTGCCAAGTTAGATCCAACTAAGGTGATGGGAATTTGTATGACATCTGGAAGCGCCACTTCCCACAGTGCTATAATCGCCCGGACATTGGGCATACCTGCGGTTTTGGGTGTTGATGCTCAGGTGTTAAACTTACAAAGTGGTACTTTGATGGCACTTGATGGGGAAAGCGGTAAAGTTTGGGTAGCACCAGCACCAGAAACATTGACTTTACTAGCAGCCAAACGTCAAACCTGGCAAACCAACCAAGCAGAAGCAAGAAAGAAGGCACACGAACCAGCAATTACCTGTGATGGTCATCATATCCAAGTTTTTGCTAATATTGGCAGTATTGCGGATGCAAAAGCAGCTGTAAATCATGGTGCAGAAGGTGTGGGTTTGCTTCGCACAGAGTTTTTGTATCTAGAAAGAACCAGTACGCCCACAGAAGAGCAACAACTAGAAGTTTATCAGGCAATTACTCAAGTTTTAGACCATCGACCCTTGATTATTCGTACTCTGGATGTCGGTGGAGATAAACAAATTCCCTATCTCAATTCCTCAGTTACGGAAGCTAACCCTTTCTTGGGTGTACGAGGAATTCGTTTCTGTTTGGAAAATCCCCAATTATTGAAAACCCAATTAAGGGCAATTTTACGGGCTAGTGTGGGGAATAATATCAAAATCATGTGGCCGATGATTGCTACTCTAACAGAATTGAGAGCAGCTAAAACAATTTTAACTCAGGTACAAGCAGAACTGCGACAAGCAGGAATCAGTTTTGATGAAAATATGCAACTGGGGATGATGATCGAAACTCCCGCAGCAGTCGCTATCGCTGATCAGTTAGCAAAAGAAGTTGACTTTTTCAGCATTGGCACCAATGATTTAAGTCAGTATGTCATGGCGGGCGATCGCACTAACCCTAAAGTAGCAAATTTAGCTGATGCCCTACAACCTGCGGTATTAAGGATGATTCAGCAAACTGTACAAGCTGCCCATGCTGCTAATATTTGGGTAGGACTATGTGGAGAAGTAGCAGCAGAAACTCTAGTTGCACCAATTTTATTAGGTTTGGGATTAGATGAGTTGAGTGTTAATCCTCAGGCACTTGCACCACTCAAACAGGAGATTTCACGCTTAACAATTACCGAAGCCCAAGCGATCGCCTCTGTCGCATTACAGCAAGATTCTGCCACCAGTGTCAGGGAGTTAGTTTACCCCATAGGATAAAAGATATTTATGATCAACTTTATTTGACTATAGACTGAGTAAGGTTTAATCATGCTCAGTCTTGTACCAGCATCAACGTAAAAAGCTGCTGATTAGCCACATCAATATAAAAGTTAGCACCGTAGAAAACTGATTTGTTGTGATTTTGATTAACTCTAATTGCTGTGGGATCAAATCAGCAATCAGTCCCCCTGCTATTAAGCCAATAATTAGACCTACCAGCGTGAATAAAACTGCTCGACCAAATTTGTTTTCCTTACGGTTGAGAAAATAAATACCCACTCCTACCCCAGCTACCAAACCTAGCTGCAAAACCTGATCGCCCACACTAGGAATAAATATGCTGATAGCACTTAATCCCAAATACCAAGCTCCTGGTAAGAGTACATCCTTTAGACTTGGTTGATCCAGCATTCTTTGCAGCCATGCAGGTGACTGTTCAAGCGGCGCAGGGCTTTCTTTTTGAGGAGATGGTACTCGCATCTCTGGAAAGCGGATACGCTCAGGCACTTTGATTTTACCTTCTTGGCGCATTCGTAGGCGTTCCATTAGAATCGCATCATAAGCAGCTTCAATAAATTCTCGACCCTTGCTATCACCACCATGTTGCTCCAACAGGCGATTGCGAGCATCCTGAATTTCATCGAAGCTAGCATCTTCTGATACCCCAAGTTTTTCGTAGGGATTTTGATCGCTCATGGCAGTTGGTTACTTCGGCCCTAGTAAGCGGCAGTCTGTTGTTGAAGAAAAAACAATCTAGTCGTTTTATTCTGATCCAAAC
This sequence comes from Nostocales cyanobacterium, assembly GCA_004293145.1. Classification (GTDB taxonomy): domain Bacteria; phylum Cyanobacteriota; class Cyanobacteriia; order Cyanobacteriales; family Nostocaceae; genus RDYJ01. The sequence goes on from RDYJ01000007.1 coordinate 95,509, forward strand.
AATAGTCCTAACCGATTTTTTATCCTCTAACAGGATATTAGCACGGCTTGGTTTGTTCGACCCAAGAATTTTTACTTCAGTCATTTGATCTTAACATATTGCCATCACACCGTGGATCTCGTGAATTAACCTCCGTACTAAATTACCAATTGAGGCTAATCAAGGTTTTAGCTGGTTGATATGGTTAAGTTATCATAATTTATGAATTGTGATTACCTTTTTGTATGGTATAAATTTGCATATTGATTTAGAATTAGAACGTTTTCAAGTGCTTCTCCACTGAGGATACAGAAAAAAAAAAAAAAAAAAGCTACAACCAGAGTCAGAAAAGCTAGGGGTTAGATTTAGTAGATATACTGAAATGCAGAACTGATACTCAAAATATTAGTGTCCACATCGTTCATAATTGTAATTACAGTTTATTTGAACAATCAGGATACTCGTACTTACCCCTTGTAGATTCTTAAGTGCTGCCAAAGTGGGAACTACGTTTTTACGCAATCTCCCTGTTAATCATAATGAATTTTTGTGCAAAGTGATGGTCATGGCTCCTGCCAAGATTCTTGTAGTTGATGACGACCCAGCCGTTCGGAACTTAATCCAACGCTTTTTGATCAAACAGAACTATCAAGTAGAAGCTGCCGAAGATGGTAAGGCTGCCCTAGCTGTCTTTGAGCAATTTAACCCAGACTTGGTAATTCTAGATGTAAATTTACCTGATGCAATCGGCTTTAACTTATGCCAAGAAATGCAGAGCAGAAATGGTGTTTTTGTACTCATGCTGACTAGTCGAACAGATGAAGCTGACAAAATTCGCGGTTTTTCTAAAGGCGCTGATGACTATCTTACCAAACCTTTTGGACTGGGAGAGTTAGAAGTCAGAGTAGCAGCGATTTTGAGACGGCAGCGGATTGTGACTACCACAGAACAAAAACGCCTTCTTTTTGAAAAGCTGATGATTGATCCGGTACGAAGAGAAGTAACACTAAACGACCAACCAGTATTACTGACAGCTTTAGAATTTGATTTGTTACACTTTTTAGCCAGTCATCCAGGTCGGGTGTGGCGGCGAGCAGAGCTGATACAAGAGGTATGGGACTATGAATATGTCGGAGACCAACGAGTTGTCGATGTTCACATCGGTCAAATTCGCAAAAAGATTGAAATTGATGCTAGTCAACCAGCGCTAATTCAAACTGTACGTGGTGTAGGTTACAAATTTGAATCTACGACTAATCCACAAGAAGACAGGTTGTAAGCTCTAGGGTATGGGGGTCATAATTTAATTTTCCCCATCCCTCTATTTTCTAAAAATTTTTACTTATTACTGATGAAACAAAGTTTCTAGATAGATCCGAGCGGCATGGCGATCGCTCTCTCCATTTTGTAGCAAAAACAACGATAGCGCCGCAGTTAAGACTCGGTTTTGATCCCAATCAGGATGGGTTTCTAAGTAGTTGTTTAGAGATTCGTGCAGTGCTTCTGGAACCACTGTAAAGATAGTAACTGTTGTGTTCATAAGATTTTCCTTCTATAAGGTCTAGAGATGTTGTTGTGCTTGCGGTAAGCATTGGCTACAATTCTGCGCCAGTTGTTAGTTATAGCAACAGCCAAGGTGGTGAGAGGACATTATGCGATAACCTATAATCCGCGCTCATATTTGAAGTCACTGTCTAAAATTGATGCCCTTGCTTGAACCAACTTAAAAACCAAGCCGAATCATTGTGCGCTCAGAAGGGGTAGATTTGTCAATGCTGCGAAATGTTAAAAATTAGAAGACAAAAAATAAATACTCACGAAATAATCAGGGTTAGAGACATATTTTTGTTACATAAATTAATATAAACTCAGTCCATCATCTTGTTTAGTAATGAAAGGATAAAATCCCCAGGAAGCCAGCAAGACTTGATTAGTTCGTAGATTATCTGTGGAGAACTGGTAAAATTCCTGTGGAAACTCTGTGGAATTAATGAGGATAATTGCAGCTAATAATAAGAATTACAAAAATATCAAGATTTGGTAACAATATAGCAGACGTTCCGCCTTCCACGTCTCTACTGACTCCTGAATTCTGCTGTATCTGCAATATGTTGTCTCGGTTCAAACCGAGTGTGGGTGTAGTATAAAAAATCTTAACAATTCTTTGTGCCTATTTTTGATATATTTAGTATTTAATATAACTACCAGTGGTTGTGAACAATTTGTTTATTAGTGGTTACAACTACCAAAGATAAGTTACATTCAGCATTAAATTTCTGGATCAAACCACAAATATACCTGTTTTTAGGTCAAAGATTTAAGGTTAAGACTCTCTAGACTCAACTTATTAGGGGTTCAGTTTTTTTCAGCCAGCCCAACTTAGTAGTTTAGAGAAAAAATTAAGTAGAAAGGCGCAAAAAAACAGAAGTATGTAACGAAACGTAAAGTTGCCTAAAAACCTCTTCCCTCCAGCATAGCTGCCTTGTCATCACGACAATTTTTAACGCCGACCTACTTACTTAATTGGCAAATCTAAAGCCACTGTAGCTTTTGATCTGAAATCTTTAATGAAAATTTGGCGTGAGGAGTCACCATGAACGTAAATTTACTAAATTTTGGTAGAGTAGGTTTACTCTGCTTGCTATCTGGATTGTTCCCTGTACAAGCAATGGCTATTGATAGCCCACTACAGGATACACCCAGTGTCAGTCAAAAACAACAAAGTGCTGATGATTTATCCAGATCATCACCCCTAGTCTTAGCATCAGACGGAATAGAACAAGTTACATCTGTCTCCCAACTGTCAGACGTACAGCCTAAAGATTGGGCTTTTGGTGCATTACAATCTTTAGTTGAGCGATATGGTTGTATTGCAGGTTATCCCAACGGTACATTTCGGGGTAATCGTGCGTTGACTCGGTATGAATTTGCAGCTGGTTTAAATGCTTGCTTAGACAGAGTTAACGAATTAATTGCTGCTGGTACAAGAGATTCATTCACAAAACAAGATTTAGCCACCCTGCAAAAACTACAAGAAGATTTTTCAGCCGAACTAGCAACACTCAGAGGTCGGGTTGATGCTTTAGAAGCTCGTACTGCTGAAATAGAGGCTAATAGATTTTCTACCACAACCAAATTAAGTGGTGAAGCCATTATCGCCGCTATTGGTGCTACAGGAGGCGCACCCGGTCAGGGAAACCCTAACATCATCCTCACTAACCGAGTCCGCTTAAACCTGACCACCAGCTTTACAGGTAAAGACCTACTAATTACCGGGTTACAAGCTCATAATTTCTTGGGTGGTGGTAACAGTCTCCAGGGTAGTTTAGGATTATCATCAGGATTAAGTGCTAGTAGTGCGCGGACCGGCTTTGAACCGCAATTTCCTGGAATTGACGTAAAAACTTTAACTCCAGTTGGTGCAAACTCACTGGAACTTTATAAACTGCTGTATATCTTCCCAGTTGCAGAGAAATTAACCTTGTTTGCGGGAACTGCGGCGGAGGTTTCTGATGCTTTTCCGGCTATTACTCCCTTTTATGGAGAAGGACAAGAATCTATTTCCCGTTTTGGTAATTTAAACCCTGTTGTTCGCGTTTCTGGTGGTACTTCTGGTTCTGGGTTAGCATCTGCGGCTGGTTTTATTTATAGTTTTTCACCTAGCTTAGATTTGCGGGCTTTGTATGGTAGTGTTAATGCTAACCTGCCTCAAAACCAAGGTTTTCCAGATACACCTTTAGGCGCTGGTGTATTTAATGGTAGTAGCGTCATTGCAACCCAATTAACTTTTAAACCCACCAAAGCTATAGATGTGGGATTAAACTACGCCAATAGTTATCACCAGATTAATATTTTAGGCACAGGTTTAACCAGTAGTGATATTAATGCTTTAACTGGTGATCCTTCGTCTGGACTGGATTTGGAAACACCTGTGAAAATGAACTCCTTTGGTGGGACTGCAACCTGGCGATTTTCCCCAAAGATGGCTTTATCTGGTTATGGTGCAGCAATTTTTGTGGATGATTCTTCTCCTGCTGTTGATGCTTCCACAACTTTTACCAGTTGGATGGTAGGCTTGCATTTTAATGATTTACTCAAAAAAGGCAATAATGCAGGTTTGCTTTTTGGACAGCCTCTTTATCGTACTGATGCTAGTGGTGCAGCCACACTAGGTACAAATAGAGCAACACCTTACCATCTAGAAGGTTATTATCGTTTTCGTATTAACGACAATGTAAGTATTACTCCTGGTGCGTTTGTCCTGTTTAACCCTGAAGGAAACAGCACCAATGAAACTACAACTGTAGGTTTAGTACGTACTACCTTTACTTTTTAGGTGACAGGTGACAGGGAATAGCAAAAGAAAGATAAATATTTCTCCCCTGCTCCCCTGCTCCCCTGCTCCCCTGCTCCCTTGGCTATTTTCTGCGTTCTTGCAATTTCCGATAAACAGCTTTTAAATCAACTTGATGATGTGCGATCGCCACGAGGGTATGATAAAACAGATCCGCAACTTCACCAGCGATCGCCTCCGCATCATCATCTTTACACGCCATAACTACCTCGGCGCTTTCCTCACCAATCTTTTTCAAAATCTTATTATCACCACCTGCTAACAACTTACAGGTATAAGAACTTTCATTGGGATGATCACGGCGATCGCATATCACCTGGAAAAGTTGTGATAACATATCCGCAGGCGGTGGTATGACTTTGCCATCAACCTGATGAAAACAACTACGCTCCCCAGTATGACAAGCAATATCTCCCAACTGCTCCACACCAATTAGTAAAGCATCACTATCACAGTCATAACGGATAGTCTGCACCTTCTGAATATGTCCAGAAGTAGCTCCCTTGTGCCACAATTCCTGACGGGAACGACTCCAAAACCAAGTTTCTCCAGTTTCCAAAGTCTTTTGTAAAGATTCCTGATTCATCCAGGCCATCATCAACACAGTACCATCCAGATAATCTTGGACAATAGCCGCTACTAAACCCTTGTCATCATAGCGGATTTTTTCCACAGGGATAGCAGATTGGAGCGATAGCAGTTCAGGAGAAGACATATCAAAAACTTTTCTAAGTTAACAATCATCAATCAATTCAAGGTGCTAAAAGGAGTTTAGCAGAAAGGATAATAATATTGATATTGTCATTTTTTTTGGTTTACCCAATTCTATTACTATAGAAATTCTAAGCATTATTTTGCCCTATCCTCAGATAGAAGCTCGATTTAATCACCACTTATAGGAGATAACCTTGGTAAACACAACGATTAAAACCACAAAATCACAAGAAATCTTTGCAGCTGCTCAAAACCTGATGCCAGGAGGAGTCAGTTCTCCAGTTCGTGCGTTTAAATCTGTCGGTGGACAACCCATAGTATTTGATCGCGTCAATGGTGCATATATTTGGGATGTAGACGGCAATAAATATATAGACTACGTTGGTACTTGGGGACCCGCTATTTGTGGTCATGCTCATCCAGAAGTAATTTCTGCACTACACGCAGCATTAGAAAAAGGTACAAGCTTTGGCGCTCCCTGTGTCCTAGAGAACGTTCTCGCAGAAATGGTAATAGATGCTGTTCCTAGCATCGAAATGGTGAGATTTGTGAATTCTGGAACAGAAGCTTGTATGGCCGTACTCCGGTTAATGCGAGCTTTCACCAAACGAGATAAAATCATCAAATTTGAAGGTTGCTATCACGGTCACGCTGATATGTTCCTGGTTAAAGCAGGTTCTGGTGTAGCTACACTGGGTTTACCTGACTCCCCTGGAGTTCCCAAAGCCGCAACTAGCGATACATTAACAGCGCCTTACAATGATTTGGAAGCTGTCAAAGCCTTGTTTGAGGAAAACCGCGACGAAATTGCCGGTGTCATTCTCGAACCAGTTGTGGGTAATGCTGGTTTTATTACTCCCGACGCTGGCTTTTTAGAAGGTTTACGAGAACTTACCCAGGAACATGGAGCATTACTAGTATTTGACGAAGTGATGACTGGCTTCCGTATTGCTTACGGTGGCGCTCAAGAGAAATTTGGCATCACTCCTGATTTAACCACAATGGGTAAAGTTATCGGTGGAGGCTTGCCAGTAGGCGCTTATGGTGGTCGCCGTGATATTATGTCAATGGTCGCTCCAGCCGGTCCTGTATATCAAGCTGGGACTCTTTCTGGAAATCCCCTGGCTATGACTGCGGGAATTAAAACCTTGGAATTACTGCAAAAACCCGGTAGCTACGAGTACCTAGAACGGATAACTAAGAAGCTGGCTGATGGTTTGCTCAAAATTGCTCAAGAAACCGGTCATGCGGCTTGTGGTGGCAATATCAGCGCCATGTTTGGCTTATTTTTCACCGCTGGTCCAGTTCATAACTATGAAGATGCGAAAAAGTGTGACACAGCCAAGTTTGGCCGCTTCCATCGTGGGATGTTAGAGCGTGGTATTTACTTAGCACCATCTCAGTTTGAAGCTGGTTTCACTTCTTTAGCTCACACAGATGAAGATATTGAACAAACCTTAGCCGCTGCCAAGGATGTGCTTTCTAGCCTTTAAGCCATTACAAGAATAATCGGAATTGGGGAGGAGGATATATAGCAATTCTCCTCTACTCCCCACCTAAATTAACAGCCACATCCTTTGTGACCGCAGCCTTTAATAGTTTGATGTCCTTCAGCACACCCGTCCGAGCAGTAGTGTTTACCCTCTTTGAGGATGGCGTTTTCTAGGGAAACAATACACAAGCAACTTGGACAGGCACATTTCATTTGATTGACTGTAGTCATACATTTCTCCATTTTGAGATTAGAGATAACAATATAACAGATGAACAACTATTCATGTATTCACCAAAAATAACTTAATAAAAATTAGCGCCAGAAAGTATACGTAAATAGTAACTGTATTAATTACCTGGATATTTTGTATCAATAACAAATTTAATTTCCAGTAATTACACAGAAAAAAAAGTACATATTCTGGAGTTATTTTTATGAGATAATAGTAAAAAAATCATCTTAATTCCTGATATAGTTAATTCTCAGTAGTTTGCTATAACTTGAATTACCATACTTAGAACTTTAGAAACTCTTTAAAAACATTCCCGCAAAAATTACCTGACAAAATTAAAATTTGCTCTCAATAATGTAATAAGAGTCGAACTTTCCCTTTATTTGTCGTGCAGCGAGTTAACAGTGCATGAGCTATTGCTTCAATCCTACCTGTACCCAGCCCAAAAATTTGGCATCTACCCAAAAGTGTCAAGCCTGTGGCGCTTCATTAATGTTGACCGGTAAATGCGGTCAATATCGAGCAATTCAACAACTAGGTCAGGGAGGCTTCGGAGCAACTTTTTTAGCCCGGAATGAAGTCTTACCAGGAGAACCCAGTTGTGTAATCAAGCAACTACGTCCATCAGGAACAGCCCCACATATATTACAGATGGCAAGGGAATTGTTTGAAAGAGAAGCCAAAACCTTGGGGAAAATTGGCAATCATCCACAAATACCACGGCTACTAGACTATTTTGAACAGGAAAAACAATTTTATTTAGTTCAAGAATACATCAGTGGTGATACTCTCCAACAGGAAGTGAAAAAAACCGGATGCTATAGCGAAGCAGGGGTGAAACAGTTCTTGAGTGAAGTTCTACCACTACTGCAATATATCCATGAGCTAAAGGTGATTCACCGTGATATCAAACCAGCTAACTTGATTCGGCGCTCTCAAGATGCCAGACTGGTACTGATAGACTTTGGTGCTGTCAAGAACCAAGTTAGCCAAGTTGCACCTAACCCATCGGGACAGACGGCTTTAACAGCCTATGCGATTGGTACTCCTGGTTTTGCCCCTCCAGAACAAATGGCTATGCGTCCAGTTTACTCCAGCGATATCTATGCTCTGGGTGTTACCTGTATTTATTTACTAACTACTAAAACTCCTAAAGACATACCATACAATCCCACCACAGGGGAAATGATGTGGGAGCAGTTTGTGGATTTAAGCGACCATTTCACCAGCGTATTGAAAAAAATGTTGGAGGTTTCAGTCCGCAATCGCTACCAGGCAGCCCCAGATGTGCTGAGAGCATTGGATATGGAACCATACCTAGATAGTTTAGCCAAGGGCTTACTGGTTAAATCTGAGACTGAAATTAAAGAGCGAACAAATGAGCGCCCAGATACTTCTGGTGTTTCATCTGGTAATCCTCTTTCCAATGGTAATAATGGAGTAGCCAACGCAGCTGCGGCCATTCGCGCCAGACGAGCTAAGTTAGGAGAAAATTCAGGATTGCCGTCTGGGCGAAAAGAGCGCCGACAGTTGACATTCCCATCTCCAGAGCCGCTGCTTGGTGGTAACAGCAATGGTTCTCAAGCTCGCCGTCAGTTAAATTCCCAAACCTTGTTAACGGCATACACCAAGGGAAGAAGAGATTTTGCTTCATACAATATCAGTCTATTAAACTTACAAGGCGCGGATTTATCAGGAACTAATTTCCACGGCGCTCAATTGACAAAAACCAACCTGCAAGGTACCAATCTGGAAAATAGTGACTTTGGTAGAGCTAGTCTCAAAGAAGCAAATCTCAGGGATGCTAATTTGACCAAAGCTTACTTAAGTCATGCTGATTTAGAAGGTGCAGACCTCAGAGGTGCAGACCTCAGCTATGCTTATATGAGTCAGGCTAATCTCCGAGGAGCTAATTTGTGCGGTGCTAATCTCACTGGTGCTAAGGTTACTGATGAGCAATTGGCATTAGCGAAAATTAATTGGCTGACTGTACGCCCCAATGGTAAACGGGGATTCTTATAAAAAAGGATTGCTATAAAAAACTTGTTGAATAATCGGAAAATGTACTGGACTCATACGCCAAGCTACGCTATCAGCAAGCTTCAGTTAAAATTCTTTTTATTATTTTGGGAATAGGTATTTTTAATTCTCGATGAGATGCTATAGCAGTTCCCATGCTCGTGAGGTACAAAGTTTTTTAGTTTTAGGCAACTCTTAACAGGGAATAGGGAATAGGGAATAAATTGGTGTGTACTTCATTGGAATGGGAAACGCTATAAATCCTTTTTTTGTCAACAATTCTTCATCAGAAGAAATACCGCACAATTGACTCAACTGGTATGTTTAGTTGATATTTTTCGACTAAACGCTTTTGTTTAACAATAACTTTCCAGGTTTATTCTTGCCATCAAAGCTGGTTTTTAGAGTTCTAAGTTACAGTACAAGGGGCTGAAAGCTGCCAGAGTGTTAGCAATCTACAATCAAATTTGCTCATAATGCTTTTCTCTACAATTGCATTTTTAAAGAACAGATTTTGAAACGCTTAAAAGGTATGCTATTGTGCAAAACCCCAAGCTACAAGGTTCATTATCTTCTCACGCTATTATTTGGGTACCAATTACTATATCAATAATTGCCTCATTCACTGTAGTAGGAGTGAGTGTTATTACTATACTGAAACTGCAAGATACAGCGCAGAAAGTAGTAACACCCGTAGTCATGATGCCGGAACTCAAAACAGTTACAGCTTTAGGCAGAATTGAACCACAGGGACAAGTCATTAAACTCTCAGCCGGTGGATCTGGTGAAGCAAGTCGGGTAGAAAAATTGCTGGTGCAGGAAGGGGATCAAGTGAAGCAGGGACAGGTAATTGCTATTTTGGACAGTCGAGATCGTCTGGAAGCGGCATTACTAGAAGCTCAGGAAAACGTTAAAGTAGCAAAAGCTAACCTCTCCCGTATCCAAGCAGGTGCAAAACCAGGGGAAATTGCCACAAAAAAGGCCACAATTTCCCGATTAGGCGCAGAAAGTGAAGGGGATATTCAAACTCAAACCCTGAATATTGCCAGCTTACAAGCCGAATTATTTAATGCTCAGATTGAAGATCAACGTTATCAGAAATTATATCTAGAAGGCGCAATTTCTGCTTCCCAACGGGATAGTAAACGTTTAACCCTGGAAACTACCCAAAAAAGTCTGCAAGCAGCACAGGTACAGTTAAATCGCACTCAGTTAACTAACCAACAACGAATTCAAGAAGCCAAAGCGACATTAGAGCAAATTTCTGAAGTGCGTCAAGTGGATGTGATAGCAGCTAAAGCCGAAATTGGTCGTGCCGAAGCAGCAGTGAAAAAAGCAAATGCGACTCTCCAACAAGCTTACGTCCGTTCATTACAAAATGGACAAGTATTTGAAATCCACACCCATCCGGGGGAATTAATATCAAAGGATGGCATTGCTGATATTGGGCAAACCAGTCAAATGTACGCAGTGGCCGAAGTCTATGAAAGTGATATCAGCAAAGTGCGTTCAGGGCAAAAAGTGCGAGTATTGGGTGATGCCTTCCCAGGAGAATCACAGGGAACAGTAGAACGAATAGGCTTACAGGTGCAGCGGCAAAATGTGATCACTACTGATCCTGTTACTAATATTGACAACAGAGTGGTAAAAGTCCATATCCGATTAGATCAAGCTTCCAGTCAGACAACTGCCAACTTAACTAATATGCAAGTCAAAGTAATTATTGAACTTTAATTCTGACTTGAATCCTGACTCCTAGAACTCCTGCTATATGAATCATGAATATCTTCCAACGACTGCGACGACGAACCCCGCTGGGATGGTTGCAACTAAGTCATGAAAAAAGTCGCTTGCTGGTAGCATTATCAGGTATTGCCTTTGCTGATGTGCTGATGTTTATGCAGTTAGGTTTTCAAACAGCACTGTATGATAGCAATACTAGACTACACCGCAGTTTACAAGCAGATATTATTTTAACCAGTCCTCAAACTCGGAATTTGCAAAGTATGTCTACCTTTTCTCGAAGGAGGCTATACCAGGCAATGGATATACCAGGAGTGCAGTCAGCAACAGGAATGTATTTTAATGTCATTACCTGGAAAAATCCTCAAACCCGCAGAGAGACAGCAGTCTTAGCAATTGGTTTTCATCCAAATCAGCCAGCTTTTAATTTACCGGAGGTCAATCAACAATTACAGTCTATCAAATTACTAGATACAGTCCTCTTTGATCGTGGTGCAAGAGGAGATTATCAAGAGATGATCCCTCAAATTGATCATGGTAAAACTGTGACCACCGAAATCGATGGACGGACAATTACTATCAGTGGTTTATTTAAAATCGGCGCTTCCTTTGGCACTGATGGTAGTTTAATTACTAGCGATCAAAACTTATTGCGACTAGTTCCCAAACGCCCATCTAGTAGTATCAGTCTTGGTTTAGTCAAGGTAAAACCAGGTTATGATGTCAAACAAGTAGCAGAAACATTGAGATATTACCTCAAAAATGATGTCAGAGTGCTAACCCATGGTGAATTTATTGAATTTGAACATAACTTTTGGCGCACTAACTCCCCCATTGGTTTTATTTTTAGCTTAGGTGTTTCAATGGGGTTTGTGGTAGGAGTAATTATTGTTTATCAAGTCCTTTCTGCTGATGTGAATGCTCATACCCGTGAATATGCTACATTTAAAGCTATTGGTTATCACAATTCTTACTTGTTAATTGTCATATTTGAAGAAGCATTAATTTTGGCGATTTTAGGTTTTATCCCTGGGTTAGCAGTATCCTTGGGGCTGTATCAATTGACCCGAACAGCTACAAATTTACCGATGTATATGACGATAATTCGGGCTGTGCAAGTATTAGTGTTAACTATTTTTATGTGTGCAATTTCTGGGGCGATCGCCACTCGCAAACTCCAAGCCGCAGATCCTGCAGATATGTTTTAAAATTAATCACTGCCAATTGATAATTGGTAAAAATTTATTACCCAATCCCCAATTACAAATTACAAATTATAAAAATTTGCTGCGATTTGGAAACACCAGCAGTAATAAGTTAGTCTGTTGAAAAACAGCAGCAACAGATTGTTTCATAACTCTATGACTACTAAAGCTCAAGTTATTAATCCTCAGAATAAGTTAAAGCGTGTTGGTATTAGCAGTGTAACTAAGATGTTAATGGGAATGTTTGCAGCTGTTCCCATAGCTTTAACCCCGCCAGCAGAAGCTTTAGAAGTACAGATCATCCCCAACAAACCGCAATTGGGAGACACAATTTCAGTATTAATTGAGGCAGATAGTCAAGATCAGCAAAGTAATCCTACTGTCACCGTGGGAGAAAAAACATATCCAGCCTATGAAATTGCCCCCAATAAGTACCGTTCCTTGATTCCGACTACCCCCTTAGAAACAGCAGGAGTTAGAAAAGTTACAATAGAAGGGGATGGACAGCAGCAGCGAAACTTCACAGTTTACGTAGGTGATCGCAAATTCCCTGTCCAACGTATCAATTTACCACCAGGTAAAGCAGGGGTAAAAGCCACAGAACATGAATTAGCACGGGTAAAAGAATTTAAAGCCCTACAAACACCAGACAAATATTGGAATGGCGTTTTCCTCAGACCAAATAAAGGAAGAATGACGACAACCTATGGTGTAAGGCGCTACTATAATGGTAAATTTGCAAATGATTACTACCATCGTGGTCTAGACTACGCTGGTGCAGCCGGTTCAGCCGTAGTTGCCCCAGCCGCAGGACGGGTTGCTTTAGTAGGTAAAGTATCCCAAGGTTTCCGGGTTCATGGTAACGTAGTTGGCATTGACCACGGTCAGGGAGTAACCAGCATTTTTATGCACCTTAGTCGTATTAACGTCAAAGAGGGTGATATTGTCAAAGCTGGTCAGCTAATTGGTACAGTAGGTTCTACAGGTGCTTCTACAGGTCCTCACTTACACTGGGGACTATATGTCAATGGGCAATCTATTGATCCAACAACTTGGCAAACTAAGATCGTTGATTAGTAATTCTTAATTCCTAATTCGTAATTCGTAATTGAAAAATAATTATGAATTATGAATTATGGATTATGAATCATGAATATGCCTTAAATTTAATCGTGAGAATTTATGAGTATTGAAAAAATCGTTGAACAAGCTCTCCAGGATGGTTATCTAACACCAGCAATGGAGTCTGAAGTTGGTAAAATATGTGACAATGCTTCCGAACTCTCAATTGAAGAGTACATGGCGCTTGATCGGCTCATGGGTTCATTGTTGACAGGTGAAGTAGTAGCAGTACCCCGCAAACAATTTATTAACGTTATGGAGGAACTGGTACTAACTGAGGTAATCGCTAAAGTAGCAGAAATTGAAGCAACCAGCGAAAGCTCTTTAGATGTGGGGGATATCACTGCTTACGCCCTCAACCGTCTTCCACCCATGTATGCCACTACAGAAGAAGGTGCGAATTACCAACGCCAAAGGGCTAAAACCGAACTTCAGGAATTGATTTCTCAGCAGGTAAAAGAAGCAATTGATCGTTACATAGATAAACCTGATTTCTACCCAGAACGTCAAGCTTTGGGCAAAAATACTGGGAATGAAGTTCTCAGTCAAGTCAGTAGTTTGCTCAAAGTTTATGCACCTAATTTTGAGCAAAAATCACAGTCTTAGTCATTATTTATGAGTCATGAGTCATTAGTTGTTAGGAACAAATTAGCTTGAAAATCTTTTTGGTGTAGGACTTTATGATGTTCCTCCTAACTCCTGTACAGACGTTCCGGCGACTCCTGTACAGACGTTCCGGCGACTCCTGTACAGACGTTCCGGCGACTCCTGTACAGACGTTCCGGCGACTCCTG
>RDYJ01000060.1 GCA_004293145.1 Nostocales cyanobacterium
ACGTCTTGCGGTGGAACGTCTTGCGGTGGAACGTCTTGCGGTGGAACGTCTTGCGGTGGAACGTCTTGCGGTGGAACGTCTTGCGGTGGAACGTCTTGCAGTGGAACGTCTTGCGGTGGAACGTCTCTACAGAAGTCAGGAGTCAATACTTAATAACCACTGACTAACACTTAACTTGCTACTGCTTCAGCAGCAACAGCTGGATAAACGCTGACTTTTTTGCGGGTTTTGCCCTTTCTTTCAAAGGTAACAATACCATCAACTAAGGCAAACAAAGTATCATCGCTGCCAATACCGACACCATTACCAGGGTGAAATTTAGTACCACGCTGACGGATCAGAATATTTCCTGCCCGTACAACTTGTCCACCAAAACGCTTTACGCCCAAACGTTGAGCATTAGAGTCACGACCGTTACGTGTACTACCCGTTCCTTTCTTATGAGCCATGAGTTCCTCTTAATTTATCTACTTTTGTTTATTATTCCGCAGCAGCTTCTTCAGCGGGAGTGTTATCCACAACATTGGGACTTTCTGGAGAAATTGGTGCTTCTTGATATGCCAAAACCTCACCATTGAGGTTGATGGAATTAATCAAAAGTCTAGTAGTTTCCTGGCGATGTCCCCGTTTTTTGCGGGTTTTCTTCTTAGGCTTCATTTTGTAAACCAGGACTTTGCGACCTCTAAAATGTCGCATCACAGTCCCTTCTACTGTCGCACCTGCTACTCGTGGCTGTCCAATAGAGACTCCACCTTCGTGCTGTACCAGTAATACTGCGTCTATTGTCACTTTTTCATCTGGTGCGGTACTTAGCAGTTCAATGTCGTAAAATCGACCTGCTTCGACCTTCATTTGTTTACCACCAGTCTCAATAATTGCGTAAGTCATGAAATTGTCCTTGAAGTTGCCGTACAGGTAGCTGGACTTAATCTCCTGTAGAGACTTGTACTTGCTTTTGCCAGCTTTTGCAGTATGTCTACCTGATCCGAGCAGGAATTAGACAGACAATCTAAAATCTTATCTTATTCCATGCCATTCAGTCAAGAATAAATATTTCCGAAATTGAGCAGTCAGCGTTAGATTTTCTCTTATGCTGAAGTTGTTCAGATTTTTTTAGCATCTAGATATAATACCTTAATATAGCGATTCCTCATATTTTATGAGGCACAGGAAGCAATAATTAACCGCCGATAGAAAATAATGAACGCAGATAAACGTAGATAAATTTAAACAAGCAGCTTTTTAAAAATTACAACCTATTGTTAGAAGCTTTTATGCAAAGAATCCAAGTTGAACAGAGAACAATTTTTATTGGTTTGGCAGGTAGTCACGGTTATGGTTTAAATCGTCCAGATTCCGATTATGACTATCGGGGCGTTTTTATTGCTCCCAAGCGTTACTATTTAGGATTCGATAGCATAGAACAAAAAGATAGTGGTTGGGATGAACCAGGCATTTTTCCATTTATAGATGGTAATCAAGACACAGTTATTTATGAATTGAGGAAAATTCTACATTTATTAGCAGGTGCAAATCCCAATGTTTTAGAATTACTGTGGTTGCCTACATATCCTATTTTAACAGAGATTGGCAAGCATTTGATTAACCACCGCCAGATATTTTTAAGTAAAAAAGTTAAACATACTTATTCTGGTTATGCTTTCGCGCAAATCAAAAAAATGGAAACCCATCGCAAGTGGTTGTTAAATCCACCTGCCAAAAAACCAATACCATCAGATTTGGGGATAGAAGATGAACCACCATTAAGCAAAGATGAACTTAATGCTTTTTTTGAATATCTTTATTTGTTAATTAGGGGAAAAATAGAATTTTTAGAAGAATCCGAGCAGTTATATAAATTGCTGACAGCAGAGATTGATTTTAAAGGTATATTAAAACAATATACTTTAGCTGATGAAGCCTTGGCATATACCCAAAATTTAACTCATAGTCGTAAGGATTTTATTCGCCTATTGCAAAAAAGTCAAAGTTACCAAATTGCCTTAAGAGAATGGAAAGCTTATATATCTTGGCAGCAAAATAGAAATCCGGCTAGGGCGGAAATGGAAAGAAAATCAGGTTATGATTTAAAACATGGAATGCACTGTATTAGATTACTGCGTAGCGGCTTAGAAATTTTACAAAAAGGAGAAGTAATTGTAGACAGGAGAATTGCCGGTGATGTGGATGATTTAAAAGGAATTCTTCAAGGAAATTATACTTATGAAGAGTTGATGAAAATGGCTGAAAATTTGGTAGCACAAATGGATATTTTTTCTGAGAAATCAACCCTCAATCACCAACCGGACTTAGAGCAAATTAATAATTTGTGTATGGAATTAGTAGAAATGCAAGGTTGGGAATAAGCATGGTAAGCATGACTGAACTTTGGCTACATTGTCATTGGATCTACAACATCATTGATTTCAATTAAAATAGACATTTATTTATAGTTGAAAAAATTGGCAATGAAATCATCATCTTTTCACCGCAATACAAAATTAATCCGCCAAAAAATCACCACATTCCGGCGCTTGTTTAAACACTGGTTTTTCAACACGCCTGAAAGAGCAATTTTAGCAGCTTATCAAGCTGCTCAAGCCATTCAAACTATCGAAATTCAGGAGTTTGGAGGGAAAAAAATTTCTTCTGAATTAGAGAATTATAGTGAAAACGTGAGGGCTTTTTGGCAAGGAAATCTCAACCGAAATTTAGCTATCATCAAAGTAAGACTAGCAGAGTTTCAGCTATGGCTTAACTTTGTCGATACTTCAGATCCAAACTTATTAGAAAAACTCAAGTTTATTGATGAAGTTATATCTAAATATAACACAGAATATAAACCAAATAGAGAATCCTTAGAAATTACTCAGCAACCAGTTGAGAACCTGTCAGATTCAGTCAATGCAAATTTTCTTAAAGAAGAGAGATTTACTGATAAAAAAACTGGTGTTTTACCCAGATCAATTGGGAGAACATTTAATAAAATCACCAATGATATTACACCCAAATCCGAAGCAGAATTTATCAAAAATTATCGAAATTCTAGAAATAGGACAAAAAAAGCAGTTAAATTTTTATTACTGCTCATAATTGTACCATTATTAACTCAACATTTTTCTAAAGAGTTATTAGTAATTCCTATGGTGAAAAATTTTAGTAGTGAAAATACTACACAGCTTTTTTTGAATGGGGAAATGGAGGAAAAAGCACTCAATGAATTAAATAATTTTGAGAGGAAATTGCAATTTCAAAACCTACTACGTCAAGCACCAGAACTTTCACCAGAAAAAATTGAAGCCCAGATAAAAAATAAAGCCCTTGAAATAGCAGAAGAATTTCGCTATAAAAGTAGCAGTGCTATCAGTAATGTATTTGCTGATGTAATTTCCCTAATTTCCTTTGCTATAGTGATTGCTTTGAGCAAAAAAGATATTATATTTGTTCAGTCTCTTATAGATAAAATAGTATATGGTTTAAGTGATAGTGCTAAGGCTTTTTTAATTATTTTAGTTACAGATGTATTCGTTGGTTTCCACTCTCCACATGGTTGGGAAATTTTGTTAGAAGGTTTAGCGGTTCATTTAGGTTTACCAGCAAATAGGAACACCATATTTCTGTTTATTGCCACATTTCCAGTAATTTTAAACACCATATTTAAGTATTGGATATTCCGTTATCTCAGCCGCTTATCTCCTTCAGCATTAGCAACATTGAAAGAAATGGATGAATAATTGTCAAATCAGTATAAAAAATCCAAATTTTTAGAGCCGTATAAGTTGGGTTATTAGTAATTTTGTCAAGATTCCAACAATTTTTCATAAATCTAGAGAAAGATTTAGTGCAGAATTTCAGGTTTTCTGCTAATAATTAGGGTTAATAATCGTTGTTGTTAGAGATATAAGTGATTAATCATACAGATATTTAATGTAATATCAAGCATTATATCTGGCATCAAAATGAATTTAAAAGTTTAGTTCCCGACTGAGGCTTATGAGTATCTTATTCAATCGCAAATTTCAAATTTCAGCAGGTATTGTTACTTTCTTCTTGGTTGTTTTAGCTCACCAACATCTATATGCACAGCCAGAAAGTCAGCAACTAATCACGCAACAGCAAATCACATCAAATCCACAAACAAAACAAGCTACATCTATATTCTATTCTGTCATTGATGAATGGCAAAAATATAAATATAGTGTGAATGGCAAACACGTTTTGAAATCTGTGAAATTGCCAAATGCAAAAGTTAATTTTAATCAAGGTGATTTATTAACTGTGCTTACAAATACGAGAAAATATTTTCGAGACTACGCACATAAAGATCCAGATATTTCTCGAAATGGACTGCTCTTAAGTCAAGGAGTCACAGTAGAAGACGTTCTCAAAACCTTGGATTTTATGATTACTGTCTTAGAGGAGGATATTAGCAATAATCGACCTACTCGTTTACAAGATCCTAATTTTATCAATGCTAATTTTCGAGTAATTAAATGGTCAGCTTATAATCCTGAACAACCAAAACAAAAACAACTCAGAATTACAAAATATGCTGTGTTTACCCATCCTGGTTCTCGCACTAAAACATCTAAATATAACATCCCAATTTATAGCTTAAAAGATAATTTAGCCGGCGATAAATTCTACACCAAATATACAAAACAGGATGTTTTGTCAGGTATTTATGAACCAGGTGGTAAGGAATATGGCAAAGTAGAACCTTTGGCATATCTAACCCGTGAAGGTTTGGAAGAAGCATTAATGCAGGGAACTGTCTTGATTAATTTTACTGATGGATCAAAAGCCTTTTTTAATGTAGACAAAAACAATGGAATTTCTTATGTCAGAGGAGTCAAACCTACATCTCAAAAGCGTTATTGGTATTTCAGAAAAGTTGATGAAATCAAAGGTTATGGATATAAAATAGATGCAAAAATTTCTATTAAACCAGGTGTAACTTTTGCGGGAGATGTCCTAAATATCGGTTTAGGAAGAGTAATTGTTATGGAGTATAATCAAGGTGGAAATAAGCGCCTCCAAATGGGAGTAATGGCAGATACAGGCGGCGCATTTTTACCAAATTTGCACCAACTAGATTACTTAGCAGGTATTTTTAAGAATCAAACAGAATTTAGGCAGAATATTCAACAACTACCTGAATATGCTACCCCATATATTTTGGTGAAAAAGTGAAAATTATCAAAGGATAGGAGGGAATAGGGAATGGAACAATTCAAAACTCCTGATTCCTGTAATTTTAGTTCATTCTTCTAATGATTTAGCTTGGACTTCAATTGCGGTAATATCAATTGTTCCTTCTGGTGCAAAGCGGCTAAATTGACCATTTTTTACTAATAGCTGTTCTCCACAATTTTGACATTGCAAGTTGCTATTATTTAAACCTGTTGATTCAAAACCACAGACAGGACACTTATCAGTAACTAAGTTGCGTTGTAACCACCAGCGAAATCCGAAAAATGCAATAACTGGTATTATTAACAACAGCCCAAAAATAATTAGCAAGGAATTCACCAACCAGCCCAAACCTAATGATGCTAATAGCCAAGCCACTGCTAAAAGAGTCAGCCAAGGACGGAGTTTATCAAGATTAAGTTGGAAGTTATTAAGGCTCATTTTTCAAATTTTTTCTACTCTAGTTTTATTTTAGTCATTAGTTGATTGAAGCATTTGTTTTAGGCGTTGTTGAAAAGCTTCTATTCCGAAGATAGCGATCGCTTGTTCTCGCAGCCATTTACCATCACAACGCTGATCATCACCTTGGAGAATTTTTATACAAGCTGCTGCTACGGCATCCGGGTTACGGTGTGGTACTCGCCATCCTAGTTTACCATCCTGTAAGGGGTCAGCCGAACCATCATCATCGCCAGACAATACTGGTACACCACAAGCCATTGCTTCTAGATAAACAATCCCAAAACCTTCTTGAGAAGGCATCACATAGGCATCCGCTAGGCGATAGTGTAACATCAATGCTTCCGTAGACACAAAACCAGCAAAAATCACCCGATCGCTCACACCTAAATCTTTTGCTAACTGCGCTAACCTCGGTTGATCATCACCACGTCCAATCACTAAATATTTGACCTCTGGAAATACCTGGATAATTTGCGGTAAGGCTCTAATTGTTACATCTACCCCCTTGTAAATATCCCCAGACCACAACCGCGCTACTGTCATTAATACCTTGGCATGATGTAAGCCATATTTTTCCACCAGTTCCGGTGCTTTGTCTCCAGGAGTAAATTTATCCCCATCGATAGCACAAGGTAGCATCTGTACCTTTTTCGAGTCGATACCATTAGCAACACAAGCCCGATCTCGACTATAACGGCTAATTGTCCAAATTTCAGAAGCTGAAGCTAAAGCACGGCGTTCTTGAGCTTTTAGCGGTTCCCAGACTTCTTTACCATAAGTTAGCACAGTATAAGGAATGCCCAAAAGCTGACAAAAGGTTTGTATCAGTCCTACTAATTTAATATGACCACAAAAAACCTGTTGTGGTCGTTTTTGCAGGAGAAATCTAAGTAACGCTAAAGCCATTTTAACTCTACCTAGTTTGGGAGAGTTGCTTTTGAAATAATGAAAGTTTAAATTTTCTGATGCAAAAGGATTAACACAATCAGCACTATCCCGCAACAAAAACACATCCGCTGTGCAGGTTTGGTTTAATCCTAGATAGGCGCGAAAAATATCCTTAACATAGGATTGGATTCCACCTTCAAGGGTGAAAATTTCTAAGAACACAAATAAATGATTATTAGCCACTTTAGTTACGTAAGTTTCTAGATAGAAGTCAGGAGTTCAGGAGTTCAACGAGTCAGTGAAAAGTGATAACTGTTAACTGTTTAAATATTCCAAATCTGTTTTTACCATTATTTCTAAAAGTTGCTCAAAACTAACTTGAGGTTTCCAACCCAGATTCTTTTTGGCTTTATTGGGGTTAGCTACCAGTTGAAAATGTTCATCTGCCCGTAATAAATTTGTATTGACAATTACATATTTTTCCCAGTCCAGCCCTACACAATCAAAAGCAGTAGCGATTAATTCCCGGACGCTGTGGAGTTTACCCGTACCAATTACGTACTCTTCCGGCTGATCAGCTTGCAGCATTCGCCACATAGCATTCACATGATCCCCCGCAAAACCCCAATCTCGTTTGGCATCCAAGTTACCCATTTCTAAGGTTGTGATCAAACCTAATTTAATTGATGCTGCCGCTAAAGAAACTTTCCGTGTCACAAACTGAGGCGGACGTAAAGGCGATTCATGGTTATATAAAATACCGCTACAGGCAAATAGTCCATAACGCTGTCGATGATGTACCATCGTCCAGTGAGCGTGTAATTTTGCAGCGGCATAGGGATTTTTGGGACGACAAGGGGTTTCTTCATCCTGGGGAGAGGTGGTCACATCACCAAACATTTCTGAACTGCTGGCTTGATAAAACCTTGTAGATAAACCAACTTGACGGACTGCATCTAATAATCTTGTTGCCGTACCTGTGATCAGATCCAGAGTTCCTAACGGATCATCCCAAGAATCAGGAACGAAACTAGGAGCAGCTAAATTGTAAATTTCCTGGGGTTGTAGTTCTTCGACAGCAGTTAATAAACCCGCACTATCTCTTAAATCAACTGTATAAATTTCTATTTTATCTGCCAGACTTCCCAATTTTGACAGGTTAGGTTGTCGGTGGGGAGACACCAAGCCGACAACTCGGTATTTTTGATGGAGAAGCAAATGGCTCAGATAGTAACCATCTTGACCTGTGATACCTGTGATTAGGGCTGTTTTTGTCATAATTATTACAAAGAGGATTGATGTACAAGTCCAATTTATTAGACGCTGGCAACTAAAGGCTACAGAGATCAAACCCACCTGGGTGGGTTGAATTGACCTTAGTCTACGGAGGTGGACTTTGATTGTGTAGTAGTGAATTATATTCGCTTTTAAAACTGATACAGATTTTTTCTCAGATCACATTTTTTCCTTGGAAAAGGGGAAACATACTAATTTAATCAAGGATCATTTAAGATGATATTATACCTATTACTCATTAAAAATGAGCCTTACAGCAGTGTCTAATTAGATATCCCCAAAGTTTTTTCCCTGCCCGTAGGGTATTTTCAGGCTCTTGCTGGGAATTTATGTTTTTTAATTATACTTAATTTCCATAGTAATAACCGATCTCTAATTGATGGTTTTGATTTATGGTTTTATTCTCCTACAAGGAAATGACCGCATTAGAGGAAGTCATCACAAAAACTCCTTTAACTGTTTTCCTGGATACAACTGTTACTGAAGTTCTACTGAAAATGAGTACAGCACGGGCAAGCTGTTCCTTGGTAGATGATGTTGATGCAGGTAAAAATCTATTGTTAGCGGAATCTCGTGCTAGTTGTGTTTTGGTAATAGATAAAACTAAATTATTAGGAATTTTTACTGAAAGAGACATTGTTGATCTGAGCGGCAATGGTGATCAAGGTGATCAATTGGGAGATCAAACTATGGCTGATGTGATGACTCACCCAGTCATCACATTACGACAATCAGATTTTACAGACATATTTGCTGTAATTAAACTGTTTCAGAATCACCATATCCGTCATTTACCCATAGTAGATGATCATGAACAATTAATAGGGCTAGTTACCCATGAAAGCCTACTTCAATTGCTGACTCCAGAGGATTTACTGAGATTGTGTCTGGTGTCAGAAGCGATGACAACCAATGTGATATGTACATTACCA
This sequence comes from Nostocales cyanobacterium, assembly GCA_004293145.1. Taxonomy (GTDB): domain Bacteria; phylum Cyanobacteriota; class Cyanobacteriia; order Cyanobacteriales; family Nostocaceae; genus RDYJ01. Next base: position 8,772 of record RDYJ01000060.1, read on the forward strand.
GAAACTTCAGTATTAGACCTGACTCGGTTAATGGCTAAACATCGGGTTAGTTCAGTGGTGATTGTAGCAGCAGATAATCAAACTCAGGCTCTTGGTATTGTCACTGAAAGGGATATTGTTCAATTCCATGCCTTGGGGTTGGCATTTGAGCAAATTACAGCCCGGATGGTAATGAGTAGCCCTCTGTTTACTGTCAGTGCTGATGATTCCCTGTGGACAGCGCGATCGCTAATGCAAGAAAAACATTTAAATCGGCTAGTAGCCACAGACCAACAGGGCAAATTACTAGGCATTATTACACAGAGTACCCTGCTGCAAGCCTTGAAACCGATGGAAATGTACAAGTTAGTTCAAGCCCTAGAACAGAAAGTTTGCTCTTTAGAAAGAGAAAAGCTGGAGTTGCTAGAAAATCGCAATGTGGAACTGGAGCAGGAGGTACAAAAGCGCACAACAGAATTAAGAAACCGGGCGGAAAAGGAAAAATTATTAAGTACCATCGCCAGTAGGATCAGGTCTTCACTGGACTTGCAGCAGACACTAGATGTCATTGTCCAGGAAGTGCGGACATTTTTGCAATGCGATCAGGTTTTGATCTATCAGTTCAACCCAGATTGGAGTGGTTCAATAGTTGCAGAATCGGTACGTGGCAATCATGAATCTTGCCTCAATCAAGTCATTCACAACCCTTGTTTTTCCCCAGATCGGCTAGAACCTTATATTAACGGAAGAGTTTCTGTTGTACCTGATATTGATCAAGCTAACTTAGATCCTGGCCAAATTGAATTCTTAGCACAAATTCAAACCCGTGCCAAAATTCTTGTACCCATTGTTCAAGAAGGGCAACTTTGGGGATTATTAAATGCAATCGAAAAAGATCAGCCACGGGATTGGCAAGAGTCAGAGGTCGATCTGCTGCAACAACTTTCTACACAAATAGCGATCACTATCCAGCAAGTAAATATTTACAAACAACTGCGATTGGAACTGGCGGAGCGAAAACGCACAGAACAATCATTAAGACAGAGTGAAAAACGATACATAACCTTAGCTGAAGCATCCCCTGTTGGTATCTTTCGCACCGATGCACAAGGCAATTGTATTTATGTCAATGATCGTTGGTGTCAAATTGCCGGACTCAGTTTTGAGCAAGCGATGGGAATCGGTTGGATTAATGCTGTGCATCCAGAAGATAGGGAAAAAGTAGAACAAGAATGGTCTGCAACAGCCCAAGCAAACCCTCCTTTCTGTCTAGAATATCGTTTCCAACGATTAGATGGCATCATCACTTGGGTTTTTGGTCAAGCATTGGCAGAATGGGGAGAAGATGAAAAAATTAGCGGTTATAACGGTACAATTACTGATATAACTGAGCGCAAACAGGCACAAGCCGAACTACAGGCTCTAGTTGAAGGTGCAGCCGCAGTCACAGGTAAGGACTTTTTCACTTTAGTGCTTGAGTACATTGCCACCTTCTTGGGCTGTCGCTTCGCCTTAATCGCGCTCAAAAAGGGAGAATATTTCCAAACTGCTGCATTTTGGGCAGATGGAAACATACAAAATAATATCTCTGGTGTATTAGAAGGGATGCCTTGTCATTTGACCATCGCACAAGGGACATTTTTCTGTTCCAGCCACCTCCAGCAAGATTTCCCCAACGAAATTTTCAAACAATTAGCAGCCGAGAGTTATGTGGGTGTAGCTATCAAATCTACAGAAGGCGAGAATTTGGGTAGCCTTTGCTTATTAGATGATAAACCCCTGGTAGATTCTAAGAGAGCGATCGCCATATTACAAGTTTTTGCAGCGCGAATTGGGGCAGAATTAGAGCGTCAGCAAACAATGACAGCACTAGAACAACTCAACCAAGAATTAGAAATTGGCGTTGAGGAACGCACAGCCGAACTCCGCGAAAGTCAAGAACGCTGGGAACTGGCACTGCGGGGTAGTAATGACGGGATCTGGGACTGGAACATCAGAAACAATCAAGTTTTCTATTCGAGCCGCTGGAAAGAAATGCGTGGTTTTGCAGAAAAGGAAATTGGTAACACTGTACAAGAATGGTCAAATCTGATCCATGCTGATGATTACAACCGGGTGATGGTTGAATTTGCAGATCACCTTGCTCACAAAACTCCCTTCTTCCAAGCAGAATATCGAGTACAGCGCAAAGATGGCTCATATATATGGGTATTAGATCGGGGACAGGCTTTGTGGGATCAAAAAGGTAATGTCCTTCGCATCGTAGTTTCAGAAAGTGAGATTACCAGCCGCAAACAAGCCGAAGCCGAGTTATTGGCAGTCACTAGCCTACAACAAGCCATTTTTAATGGCATCGACTATTCTATTATTTATACTAACCCCGAAGGTATCATTCAAACCTTTAATGCTGCTGCGGAAAAGATGTTAGGCTACACCGCACAGGAGGTTATTGGTAAAGTCACTCCCCTAGTGTTTCATGATCATGACGAACTGCGACAGCAAGCAAGTACACTTTCAGAAATATGGGGTAGGAAAATCATCCCAGGCATGGCGGTTTTTATGACCACAGCCATACAAGGAACTTGTCACGAACAAGAATGGACTTATATTCACAAAGATGGCTCTCGGTTTCCAGTATTGCTTTCTGTGACGGCTCTCTACGACCACAAACAGCAAATTATGGGCTTTGTCGGCATTGCTAAAAACATTACCGCCAAAAAACAAGCAGATGAAAAACTGCGCCGGACTATCAAAGAATTATCAGATTTTAAATATGCCTTAAATCAAGCGGCCATTGTCGCTATTACCGACTCTCAGGGTACTATCACTTATGCCAACGAAAAATTTAGCCAAATTTCTCAATATTCTCCAGATGAATTAATCGGGCAAACCCACAAACTTGTCAATTCTGGCTATCACTCAGAGGAGTTCTTTGCTGAACTTTGGTCTACTATTTCTAGTGGTAATGTTTGGCGGGGTGAAGTTAAAAATCGCCGCAAGGATGGTAGTTGCTATTGGGTAGACTCCACCATAGTTCCCTTTCTCAATGACCAGGGACACCCTGTACAGTATTTGGCGATCCGCACTAATATCACGGCTCGCAAACAGGCAGAAATAGCTTTACAAGAAAGCCAGCGTTTTGCTCAAAGTATTGCTGACAGTTCCCCTAATATCCTCTACATCCACGATTTGACAACTCAGTATAATCTCTACACTAACCGGGAACTAACAAATATCCTGGGCTACACACCAGCGGATCTGGCGCAAATGGGATCACAGATATTAGAACAGCTATGGCATCCAGATGACTTGCCAGTTTACCTAGCACACCAAGAACAATTAAAAACAGCAGCTGATGATGAAATTCTAGAAGCTGAATACCGTGTTCGTAATATTGAGGGTAGATGGCGCTGGCTTTCTGCCCGTAATGCTGTTTTTAAACGAGATGCCCAAGGGATGGGGATTCAATATATTGGTGTGGCAGAAGATATTACAGAACGCAAAGAAGCAACAGCAGCTTTAGAGAATTATGCACGGGAAGTTGAGGATCTATACAATAACTCCCCTTGTGGTTATTATTCTTTGGACTCTGAAGGCATCATGATCAGAATTAATCATACTCTGTTGCAATGGCTAGGTTATACCCGTGAAGAGGTGGTAGGAGCAAAATATACTAATTTTCTCACCGCAGAAGGTCGCCAAAAATTCCCAGAAAACTATCCAAAATTTCAAGAAATTGGCTTTGTTTCAGATGTAGAGTGTCATTTAGTGCGTAAAGATGGTTCAGTGCTACCCATCGTCGCTAATGCTATTGCTGTCAAGAGTGCTGATGGAACTTATCTCGAAAATCGCGTCACTGCGTTTGATATTACTGACCGCAGAGAAGCTGAGAAAAAGCTAAAACACCAATTAGCTGTGATCGAGGCAGCTGTGGATGGAATCGCGATTCTGGAAGATAATATCTTTACTTATGTCAACCAAGCTCATTTGCAACTTTTTGGGTATGAAAATACTGGAGAACTACTCGGTAAAAATTGGCAAGAAATATTATATTCTCCAGAAGAAAGAAGCCGCTTTGAGAAGGAGGTTTTGCCCATTTTGAGCCAGCAGCATCACTGGCAGGGAGAAGCAATCGCAACTCGCAAGGATGGTAGCACTTTTGATGAAGGTCTATCTTTAACACTCACAGAAGGAGGAAATTTAATTTGTGTCTGCCGAGATATTTCTGACCTTAAACAGACAGAACAGGAGTTACGGAAAATTAATGAACGGCTAACCCTCACCAATGCTGAATTAGAACGTGCTACACGCTTGAAAGATGAGTTTTTGGCAAATATGAGTCATGAATTACGAACGCCCCTAAATGCAATTTTAGGAATGTCTGAAGGTTTACAGGAGGAAGTTTTTGGTGCTATTAATCAAAGGCAGCACAAGGCGATCGCTACTGTGGAACGCAGCGGCAGACATTTACTAGAGTTAATTAACGATATCCTGGATCTGTCTAAGATTGAATCTGGTAAGTTAGAACTGCAATTGTCATCTGTACCAATCAAAAACTTAGCTGATTCTAGTTTGCCTTTTATTCGCCAACTAGCTATTCAGAAAAATATCCGCTTAACTGTTAGCATCCCCGATCCCCTCGGTGAAATCCTGATTGATGAACTTCGCATCTGTCAGGTGTTGATTAATTTACTGAATAATGCCATCAAATTCACTCCTGAAGGTGGTAATGTCCGGCTAGAAGTGAAATTGGAAGGTGCTGATTTGGTTATTTCGGTGATTGATAATGGTATTGGTATTGCCCCAAATGATGCAGATAAACTATTTAAACCATTTGTCCAAGTAGATAGCAAATTAAATCGTAAGTATAATGGCACTGGTTTGGGACTGGCTCTAGTGCGCCGTTTGGTTGAATTACACGATGGTAAAGTTTCGGTAACTAGCACCCTTGGTCAAGGTAGTTGTTTTACTGTCAAACTGCCCTATCGCCAATCCAATACAGCTAATTTTCTCCAGCCTAATATATTATCTCAATTTACTTTATCACCAGAAAATACAAAGGTATTAATTATTGAAGATACGCCTACAGCAGCGGAACAGGTAACACGCTATTTGAAGGAAATTGGTATCCAGTCAATGGTTTACCCCCAAGGTGAAGGGGCGATCGCTCAAATTCTCGCCTACCGACCAGAATTAATCATTCTTGATATTCAACTTCCTCATCGGTCGGGATGGGAAGTATTAGAACGGATTAAGGCTGATCCTGAAACTCAAACCATTCCTGTAGTTATATTCTCAGTAGTTGATGACCGATCACGTGGTCTAGAATTAGGTGCAGATGAATACTTAGTTAAACCGATTATCCGCCAGCAACTCCATCAAATAATTAAGCAATTCCGCCAAACTTCCATCCCAGAAACAAATCCACAGACTATCAATGTTGAGGAGAATTTACCACTAATTAAACAAACACCTCTAATCTTAATCGCTGAAGATAATGAAGCTAATATTGATACCGTATCTAATTATTTAGAAACTCGTGGTTATCGTCTGCTAGTGGCTAAAAATGGACAGGAAGCGATTGAATTAGCTACGACTCATATTCCAGACTTGATCTTAATGGATATTCAAATGCCAAAAATGGACGGTTTAGAAGCTACTCGTTTGATTCGTGCTAATCATGATTTAGCGGATATTCCCGTTATTGCTTTGACTGGTTTGGCTATGCCTAACGATCAAGACAGATGCCTTCAGGCAGGAGCTAACGAATATCTGACAAAGCCTGTGAGACTAAAACAACTCACAGAAATAATTCAAAATTTATTACAGCAACGTTCAGCATTTAAATCATCTTAATATTATGTCCGGTTAAACACTAAATTATGAAATTCAGGGTTCAGAGGGAGAGGGCGTTTTTCAATTGTTGTCCACATCGCTTAACCATAACTAAATTATCTACTTCTGGCAATCTGTAATCAACGGCAAATAATAAAAATTCCCTAAATATGAAACCTTTTTCTTCTATTTTGATTGTCGATGATGAGCCTAATAACTTTGATGTAATTGAAACTTTTCTGGAAAAAGAAAATTATCAATTGTACTATGCTCAAAATGGCAATAAAGCCATCAATTCTTTAGAAAGAGTTAAACCCGATCTCATTTTAATGGACGTAATGATGCCAGAAATAGATGGGCTGGAAACTTGTCGGCTGATTAAGCAAAGCGACCGTTGGCATCCTATTCCTATTATTATGGTTACGGCTCTCACTTCTAAAGAAGACTTAGCTAGATGTTTAACAGCAGGGGCTGATGATTTTATCAGCAAACCCATACATGGTATGGAATTACGGGCTAGAATTAATTCTATGTTAAGGATTAAACATCAATACGATGAGGTACAGGAATTACTTCAATGGCGACAAGATATGGTCAATATGATGGTTCATGACCTGCGAAATTCTCTCACCAATATGATTTTATCCGCACATATACTACAATATCCCAATTTACCCCCAGAAAAGCAACAGATCAAAGTTCATCAGATTATTATGGCTGGACAAGAACTACAATCAATGATTGATAGTCTATTGCTGATGGCAAAATTAGAATCTAGTAATATGGTTCTGAATTATTCTGACGTAGACCTGCATAGCCTGTGTCATTCAATAGTAGAACAATTTAAGGAAATTGCTAAAAATAAAAATCTTCAATTAATCAGTGAGTTACCAAAACCTGGCGGCGGTAATTTGAAGGTAGATTTGGGTATATTTCGTCGGATCATAGATAATCTAGTTGCTAATGCAATTAAGTTTTCTCCTGTTAATAGTAAAATTATTTTACGTGCCAATTATTTAGAAGATGGCTGGGCCAGAATTGAGGTTGCTGATTTTGGTCTAGGAATTCAAGAAGAACTACGAGAGATAATTTTTAATAAGTATGAAACAGGAAAATTAATTAAGAATACCAGTCAAACTGGTTTAGGATTGGCATTTTGTAAAATGGCTATCGAAGCTCATGGGGGGAAAATTACACTGCGGGATAATCATCCCCAAGGCTCTATTTTCACAGTTGAAATTCCCGAGTTTGCTAAAGTTGAGGGAAACACAAGATCATAATTCTGTTGTCTGTTACATCAAAAGGTTTTGAAATAAAAAAAATAACCTATTCAGCATTTAAGTTTTATAATTGTCCTGAAGCAGAGAAAAACATGGGTAATTAAAGATGGGCTGAAACAGGTTGTATGAAACTTGTGCAAATATTTAATAATGATTTTGGTGGCTCATCTACCTAGTTTAAAAGTCTGCTTTTCCGATGAAATATCACTTCTCAGGCAATAAATCATGGATTTGTCAAATTTTACAACACTCAACAACTTAGCAGCGGCTTTCGGTGGTGAATCGATGGCAAATCGCAAGTACCTATTTTTTGCTAACGTGGCACGTCAACTGGGTTTTTCAGACTTAGCAAAACTTTTTAAGGAAACAGCAGATCAAGAAACTGAACACGCTTTTGCACATTTTGAGTTATTGCATCCAGAGCTAGTTGTGAAAGATGCAGCAAGTTTAACTGATGAACAAAAACGGGAAATTGTCTCTCGCTGTTTGTCTTTGGCAATTGAGGGCGAAACCTACGAATACACTACCATGTATCCTGAATTTGCTGCTGCTGCCCAAAGTGACAGAGACAAAAGAGCAGCGGCAGAATTTCTCAAACAAGCCCAAGAATCTGGCGAACACGCTGACATATTCCGCACCGCCGCACATCGTTTTGGTTTGCTAAAATTCATTGAGAATTACCATGCAGATCGTTACACTGAAGCTCTAGAAGTATTAAATGGAGGACAAGCTGTAACCAGAGTAGCAGGTGAAGATCCGCAAAATCAAAAATGGATTTGTAGACAATGCAGCATGATTTATGATCCTGTTATGGGTGATCCTGATTCGGGAATTGCACCTGGTACACCTTTTGCAGCAATTCCTGATGATTGGAGTTGTCCTATTTGCGGTGCTACTAAAAAGACTTTTAAACCGCTTGAGGAAAAAGTTGCTGCTTAAGAAAATAGGTAAATTATTAGTAATGTAAACTCTATCCCTCTTCTCTGTAATGTATCAGATAGGAAAGAGGGATTTTTTGACAAATAATCAATGATATTGAGCAAAGTTTTACAATACTATTGCTAGATCCATTTTATCTGTTTTTAATCCCACTCTTTTTAGTTTTTGTGAAAAACAACAACTCCACTATAGAAATCCTTTTTCTTCATCCTCTGTTTTTTGAAGGAGAATATTGATTATTACAGCCAATATTTTAGCTGAAGATCGTAATGACCAGCTTGCTCAGGAGGATAAAAACCTGCTTCAATTTTCTCAATAATTTTTGGTAAAGCTTCGATAAACTCAGAACTACGATCTATGGGGTGAAGTGTCCAGGCTTTGGGCGAATCAATAACTGCTCTGATATACTGTGTTGCTTCTAACTGATTAGAAACCATAATTTCCCATGAATCTAAATCTCCCTTACCAGTTATATTGTTTAATATGGTTTTCATATTTGTAGGCAAATGATTGAGTATTTTTCGGCGATAACTGCGCCACACAATCGGTAAAGGTAGCAACTGGTCAAAACGGTTACGCTCAATTAGATAAACACGACTGCTGAAAAATTTGAACCTGTAAAATCCATTTGCATCTCGCTCATAAGGCATTTTTTGATACATAATAGAATTATCTGTTGGTGGACCTGTCAGTGGTCTAATTGCCATCACCTCTGGATGTTGTTGGATCAATTTCATACCCTCATCTATCCAACTATAATCTGATTGCTGATGGAGCAACATATCACTGTCATAATGCAGCACATAGTCAGTTTCCGGTGCTTCAATGTGATAAATCGTACCCAAAATAGGGTAGCCTTTGTAATTATGTGTTTTGCGGATACGGCTGCCAAAATGTTTAAGATATACTTTGTCCTGATGGGTTGGCGAATAGTCAATATCGACTACCTTATCCACAATTCCATTCTTCAGCAACTGTTCGCAGCAAGCACGCAACTGCTCTATAGTACCAGTCCCAGGCCGGCTGACTTTATCCCCCGATAGTGGTGCTGTATCTATAGCTAATATACGTTGAGTGAAATGAAACTTACTCATCTTGACAAGATGAGGTATTGTATGCATCATAAATGGCAAATCAGTTCGAGCTACTAAAATACAAAGCGAACAGCTAGGAGATACCATCAATTTTACCTCTGGGATGGAAAGCGAATGTAGTTTATTCTACCCAACCATATCACAGTAAATTGGTATTATCCCCAAAAAAGAGAGTGGGAGGAGGCATTATCAAGCGCCATTCTCTCCCACTCTACTATTTGCTGCTGAAGCGATTCAGGAATATACACAAGACACTAATCGTTAATTAGGGGGGGTAATTTGAAATTTAACGATAACGGCTCTACTCTGTGAGTATTCCTATTGCAGCAAACGCTAATTCTATTTAATTTTCTGACAAACATAACAGGATTCAATTGTTAATTTGATTAACTAATTAACCAACTGCCTTGCTTTCGTTTGTCTAATTTAATTTAACTTGCTTCATTTGCCTGTGGTTGCCAACTTGGCATTTTTCTGAAAAATTTTGATTGTTCGTTGCTAACATTTAACTTGAGAGATTTCTGTGAATGCCACTGGCAAATGCACCAGGTAAAAACCAAGAGACTGTTAGTAAATCACTGGGGAGTAAGACCCATCATCGATGCCATCACCTAACAAGCTTGTAGCACGATTGACGTAGGCTATGGCAATTTTTGCGCCTTTCTACTTAAATTTTTGCATTTTTGAATTGTTAATTTTTAATTACCCAGAGAGTATATCGTGTGTTCAGTTACAGTTCTATTTAGAGAAATCAGGCAAAACTAGAGATCAATACAGGGTATTGCGGGTAAATGAAGTAAATAATTTAGTGCCAAAGCTTTAAACCAAAAGAATTTTACTCCTGACTCCTGTACTGGCGAACGGACGTTCGCCCCTCCTGACTGCTGAATTCTTACAATTATGCTGCTGTTTCATGAAACCTCGAATTATTGTTTGCGGCTTAGGACGTACCGGATATAAAATCTTTCGTCTGCTGAGACAACAGGGTGCGTTGGTTGTTGGTATTCATCGCAAACCTATACCTGGGGAAGCTACGGGAGATGTAATTGTTGGTGAATTATGTGCAGCTTCTACCCTGCAAGCAGCAGGAATTCAACAGGCACATACTTTAGTAATTGCTGGTTCTGATGATGCCATAAATTTGTCAATTATGATGCAAGCGCGGATATTAAATCCTCACATCCGAATCATTAACCGTTTTTATAATACAAATTTGGGTGAACGTCTAGACCACACTCTCATAGATCATTTAAGTATGAGTGTTGTTGGTTTGGCTGCACCAGTATTTACTTTTGCAGCTTTGGGAAATCAAGCAATTGGACAAATTAAATTATTTGAGCAAACTTGGCCAATTCAGGAAGAATATATTCATGAAGATCATAACTGGAGAGGGAGAAAAATCAGTGATTTATGGGAAGATAAATCAAGGATGTTGATTTATTATCTACCTGTGATTGGCAAGATAAATTTAGTCACAGCAGTGTTAGCAGAACAACGTTTAAAAGTAGGCGATCGCTTAATTATTGGCACTCAACCCCGCATCAATCAGACACGCAAATCATGGGGAAGAAAACTGCTCAAAATCTTCACAAGTATCCGGCAGTTTCAGAAACACGCCAGATCAGTAATAGGAATGGCGATGGCGTTAGTAGTAATTATTCTACTAGCCACATTCACCTTTGTTTCTGCTAAATTAAATATCTCCTTTGTTGATGCCTTATATTTTGCTGTTGGCATGATTACAGGTGCTGGTGGTAATGACAAAGTAGTAGAAAATGCACCCAATAGTATTAAATTATTTACCATTTTCATGATGCTGGTAGGAGCAGCAGTGTTTGGTATTTGGTATGCTATGCTTACGGATTTTGTCTTAGGAACTCGCCTCAAACAATTTTGGGATGCAGCCAGAATTCCCCAACGTAATCATTATATTGTCTGTGGTTTAAGTGGGATTGGCATTAGAATTATTCAGCAACTACACGCTAGTGGACATGAAGTAGTAGTAATTGAAACTGATCCTAATAATAGATTTGTCAACACTGCTAGGGGAATGAGTATTCCTGTAATTCTCGCTGATGCCAGTTTTCGCACAACTCTACAAACTAGTAATATAGATACCGCCGCCGCAGTTTTAGCTGTTACTAATAATGATGCTACTAATTTAGAAATTGCCCTCAAAGCCAAAGGTTTAACACCGAAAATTCCTGTAATTGTTCACTATGCTGATCCTGATTTTGCCGGGATGGCACAACAGGTATTTGATTTTGAAGCTGTATTAAGTCCAGCAGAATTAGCAGCACCGGCTTTTGCTGCTGCCGCCTTGGGAGGTAGAATAATTGGTAATGGGATTATTGCCGATAATTTATGGGTTGCTTTTGCAACTTTGATTACTCCTAACCATCCTTTTTGTGGTCAGTGGGTGAAAGATGTAGCTAGATATGCAGATTTTGTGCCTTTATATGTAGAGACAAATCACCAAACTTTACACGGTTGGGATTTGTTGGATACTAACCTCTGTGCGGGAGATATTTTATATATGACAATTCCGGCAAATCGGTTATATCAATTATGGCGGGAAGAACAGGAAATGGTAAGTTAAGAATATCAAGGAGTCAGGAGTCAGGAGTCAGGAGTCAGGAGTTTTGGATTTTGGATTGTCTTTCATGAACTCCAATCTAAAATCTAAAATCTAAAATTTTTTTCCCAGTCCCCAGTCCCCAGTCCCCAGTTCCTCTTTAATGACAGGTAATATTACAAGTGAATCACACCATAATAGGTGAGAACTATATAAACTATGAATGCAAAAAAGACGAGATGTGCTAAGAACAAAAGAGGTGATGAAATCAATAGGGAAACTGGATTGTAAGGAGGTTTGTACTGGTTCCACCAATATCCTAGAGGTGCTTTAGCTTGGAAATATCCTAAGTTCTCTAATTGTTGACGATGGTATTGATCATAACGAGGAAATTGGCTAAAAGGCAACTCTCCTATACTATGTTGAGCAATAATTCTCCGCCGTTGATAGGGAACAGTGTTATCACCAAAATTATTTTGATATTCTTCACTGTTGAGTAGTGCATCAATGAAACCTTGTCTTCCTTTTGTACCCAGAATTATAGACCAGGCCATTGTTTCTTGTTTACTGTAAACATTCCGTCCCAAAACTCGTTGTATACACATTTCTACGAATCGGTAATTATTGTTAGTGTCGTAGTTGCGTAAACGGAATGTTTCAGATAATAACAATCCGCGAATAAAATCCCTAACAGTAATACTTTTGTGTTTTAATTGGGATTCTAGAGTTAACTGGCGGTTGCTAACCAGAATTTGTTGTTCGTTAAAAATTTGACGATATCCAGCCCAAATTAACTGATCAATTTCTGCTGTGTCAGGAGTTCCTTCTGTGGTGTAAATTCTGGGTTGTTCGTCTCCAGGAATTTCAAAACTTTTAACTCTTTGGTTTTGACTGGATGGAGCGTATTTTAGTAGAGGAATAGTCATGGTTATCCTGTTGAAGTTGTAAAAATGATGTTTTCAGGATTTACGCAATAACTTTGGTTTGTCAGGTTAGTTGGTATATCTGCACTTACCAACTTTTGTTAAATCTAAAAGTTAAAATTCTGATTCAATCTTGAAAATTATGGTCTACTTTTACAACTAAATAATTGTTAAGAAATCAAAGATTGAGGAAAAAATTAAATAATGATGATCAAGATTGTCTTCCGAACCACAAAGTAGCATAATATCTAATTGGATACTCTTCTGTATCTAAAGTAGCCGTATGATTTATAAAGGTGTTAATTAAAGGTGTTAATGATTGATTAAAAAATAAAAAATCCCCTACTTTTGGCAGCAGTTGGGGATTTAATATTCTTGAATTTATGTGAACAAATTTAATCAGAAATGCCAGCATCTCGCAGACGTTTTTCTAATTCTTCAAGACGTTTTAAGGCGGCTTCTTTTTCTTGTCGTTCTTGTTCTTTAGCAAGTCGTTCTTGCTGCACTAACTCAGAACCCCAAAGCAACAAATTACCATCTTGATCCCACCAGCGTAACCAGTAACCTTGACGGTTTTCACGTTTTCCTTCCCACACACCAATAAATAACGCCATTTCCGCTAACCAGTAGAGGTCATATTCATCTGCGGAACGCAATTTATAAGATCCGGTTTCCTGCAAATTATGTACTTCTAATTCCCCGGTTTCTGGTTGAAAAATGATGTAGTTAGGAACTTGTAAAACTTGTTCATAAAAAAACCATTTTCCTGGGGGATAGGTGCGTTTACTGGAATATTCACTTCCTTCTGTATCGGAAAGAAATTCCATGACCACCGCTGGAATTTGTCCCTGTTTGTGGGGGGTGTAACTGCGTTGAACTTGCTCTCTAGGCACTGTAATTTGTGGCACGAAAGCCCAATCAGGTGCTTTGATGACAAATTTGCCATTTACTGTGGCGCAGATGCCGTAATTAGTTGTAGCTAAAGCTGTTTCTGGCAGTTTTCCAGCGAGTTCTAGGCTTTCTGTGAGTGCTGCGGCTAGACTGGGTTGGTTGACATTATCCACAGGTTCATTGTCTAAAATGAAATCTTCGGGTAGGAGTTCCCAGGTGATATTGGTAGTCGAAGTAGTAACAACCATAATGTTCACATCAGGGGGTGTAAGTTTAAGTATAGCTTGTGGTTGAGATGAGAATTTTATTATTAGTTTTGGTTTTCACACTTGCAGTTTGGACTGTCAGGTGCTAAAGCTTTACAGCCTAAAGTTTCTAAATGATTTAAAACTTCCATTGTATTTTTCTTTTTACAACGCTTTGCTTCTCTATTTTTTAACATCAGATTTTCACATAATTTGCAAGCAGCATTTATGTCAAGAGAAGCATTAAAATGTATTTTTTGGGAATGTAAACAAGCTCCTTCTATAACTAATTCAAAGTTTATTCCAACTTCTTGTAATTCTTCTTCAGTTATCCAGATAAAATCAAAATTCTGATCTTTTGGATTTCTATTAGCACTTATAGCAACTATTGTGGCATAAAAATCCTCATTTGATTTAACTAAATAAAGACTATTAACACCATCGTCAAATATATTTACAGCAGCTTTGTGAGCGCGTTCCTGTTGATTATTACAATCTTCTGGATACCAATGTGTGAGCTTATTTATTTTTCTGATATATGCAGGAGTTTGTACACCAAAATCTTCAAGAGTTGGAAGCATTATTTAAAGTTCTCAACTCCTACATATCTTGCATCGCTTCTTTGGCATATTCTTTCACATATTCATCATGTTCAGAATCTGACAAAAAATATTCTAATTGACTTTTGATAGATTGAATATCTACCTCATCGTCCATGATTAACAAAGCATCTATAATAGCAGTTTTCACTGAGCGTCTGTTGCTATCTGGAATCAATTTAACGATTGCATCAAATCTTTTGTGAGCAGGAATATTTGAACTACAAGCAATACTTGTAATGAGAATTTCCCATTTCTCTTCTAAAACTAATAAATCTTTATTGTCAGGGTTGGGTTTTGATAGATGATTGAGAGTAGAAATAAGTGCATTTTTACATTCTGCTAACAGCATAACTGTAGCATCAAAACCTTCACGAATTTTTCTGGAAGTACCCAAATCTAATACTTCTAATACTAATTTAACAGATGTTATCTGTCTAGCAACCTTTTGAGCAAGTGCTTTCCTGTTGTTGGGATGAGATTGGAAATAATCTTGGATTAAGATTGAACTGAGAAATTCACCATTAGAGAAAATACTTTGTGGTCTCCGAGTATCATTCTTTATTTGACGTGAAGTATCATAATTTCTTTCTGTGAAATAATCCATAGAATTAGCTATATCAACATCTTGCTTATAGCTACTGGACTCAGAATTACTTTTATTAACTTTTCTATCTGCATTTTCGGTAATTCTGGAAGACGTAAATGCAATAATATTATCTTGATCTCTAATTTTCCTAGAAGAGTTTAAATTTTCAAATTGAGAAATCCGGGATTTAGTAATCATAACGCCCCCATAATTTTTGAGCATCTTCTTTTGTTAGTTCCAAAAAAGCTTTCACTATGTAATCATGAGCAGATGTTAACCAATCTGTTACTGAAATATTAGTATCAATACTTTGTGTCATTAGTTTAAAAGATACAACATCTTCTGAATTTACTTCTTCCTCATCATCGTCATCATTCAATATAGATGATTGCTCTACTTTAGCTAATAATGTTCCTAAATCATTAGGCAATAAAAAATTAATTGTCATGTGTAATGATTCTGGAATATTCAGGAATCCTAACGATTTTGTTTCTATGAAATTAAATACTTTAGAATGATCTTTTGTGTTTTTCCAACCAGAATTTTCATCAATTGTATTCAAATAAGCCAATCCATATTTTTGAACTTCTATAGGCTCTCCTCCAAGATTTAACCACCATTCTTGAAAACGATTCCAGTAAAAAATAAATTGATTGAGTATATTTTCAAAATGATGATTTTCATCTTGTGGATCATACCTCCAGTTAAATATGAATAAATTCTCTTGCAACTGAATCAATTTGCCCCTATCATTTGATAGAAATCCTACTTTACGTAAAGCAGGTGTAGAATTTTCATATTCTTCTAAAATGATTGGGCTGCTATCTTGTTGGAATGGAAACTCAGACCGAATGGACTCCCAATAAAGTCCTAAATGAACAGCAGAAAAATCAGGAGCAACAAATTCTACAGAAAAAACAATTTCATCTAGTGGGGGCTGTGTAAATCTTACTGAAGCCATTAGTCTGGGTGATGATTATATTAATCATTTAGCAATATACAATAATATTAGCATTCATATAGATAGTAAAGCTAGACCAGATTCATGAACTGGAAAGGCTGATTTTTAGTATAACGTTTTGATTGATCTGACAAATTTCCTGTAAATCAATGCTCAAACTCTGTTAAAATGCAGTGCTGCGGCTTATGCTTTCAGTCTTGGTGCTATTTGCCCATGCAGCCCTGCAAACCCACATTCCGCCTAAGACTGACGCTGTAATGAGCGACAGGCCGATGTTATTTACGGAGTTCTATGTCTTTTTCTAATCTCGGCTTGTCCAATGA
>RDYJ01000061.1 GCA_004293145.1 Nostocales cyanobacterium
GTAATTAAGATGTACGGTTGGTACATAAGGATTACGGGGATGCAGTACCATTGAAGTTCCAGTCGCAAAAAAACCATGTCCTGCCGCTTCTGGTCGTTGTGTTAAAATAGCCGGAGGTAATGTATCTCCCCAAACTTCGGAAAAGTTGACTCCACCTTGTTCAAATACTCTTCCTTCCCGTATTACGCGAGTCCGTCCTTCTCCACCTTCTGCACGTTGCCATATATCTTGATGAAATTTGGCTTGTCCATCCAGTTTTTCTAAGCCTTGACAAATCTCATCTTGCAAATCCAGCATAAACTGTTTTGCCCGTTGGCGCGAATCTCCAGGTATGCCATTATTGGTTGCAGGTGCTGTAACTAATACGCTTTGATTCCCTTTCATAATCAAAAACCGCTAATCTGGAAAAATATATCACTGATTAATAACTCTATAGTTATCAAGCCAGAAAACTATATTTTGTTAAAAAACTTAATAAATTATCGGGGTAAATGACTGAAAGGCTTATTTAGCGTAACTTTTTTGCTGTGATGCCAAAAAAATAAAACTATGTATATATATCAATACTGTAGCCAAAAAAAGAGCCTTGATAATTTTTGGTAAAACTGGCAAAAATAAGCATATATAAGCGTTTCCAGCAAAAGGTAATTTGTCATTCTTCTTCATATTGCTGACGCTCCCATTTTGTTGCAGGTCTAGCACTGATAATTCTAATTGTCTCGTTTCTCATTGTATAAACAACAACTAATAACCGAGGTTTTACCATTTTTTGCTTCAATTATTTCACCACCAACCAAAGCATAAACTTTTCCATCACCATCACTATCCACAGAATCTATAGGTTCACCCTTTTTACTAGCATTTTGCGCTATAACATTTTTTAGGAATTATTTGTAAAATGACTAAAATAACAAAACTTCATAAACTCTTGCCTTTAATTCATGGAAACATAATTCCTGAAAACCTGAATCACACTGCTTTTCAGCTTAAAACAACCATCAAGTTGTCCTAACTTAACAAAACTTTCCACTCCCAAGACTAGCCAAATGAGCAAACCTATCATAACTTGTTAGTTATCTAAGTATTTAGCTAATCGAGAGAGGAATCATGGTTCAGAGCGTATCCCCATCAACCATAAAAGCCCCCAAACCAGGAATTAAACAGCCAAGCAAGGAAACAGCCCTTACTCCTCGGTTTTACACCACAGATTTTGAAACAGCAGCTAATTTAGACCTTTCTGCCCAGGAAACGCAGTTACAAGCGTTGTTAACGGAAATGCGTGCTGATTATAACCGTCATCATTTTGTCAGAGATGAGGAATTTGAGCAGTCTTGGGAACATATTGACGGAGAAGCACGGCGAGCTTTTATTGAATATTTAGAACGTTCTTGTATTTCTGAGTTTTCGGGATTTTTGCTATTTAAGGAATTATCGCGGAAGGTAAAAGAACGTAATCCTTTATTAGCAGAAATTTTTCAATTAATGGCGCGTGATGAAGCGCGTCATGCGGGATTTTTAAATAAAGCGATGGGTGATTTTAAACTTTCCTTAGATTTGGGTGAAGTGACAAAAACCCGCACCTATACATTTTTCCCTCTGGAGTGGGTGCTTTACAGTGTTTATTTATCAGAAAAAATTGGTTATTGGCGTTATATTATTATTTTTCATCATCTGCAAAAACATCCAGAACATCAATTTTATCCTATCTTCCGTAAATTTGAAAGTTGGTGTCAAGATGAAAACCGACATGGAGATATTTTTAAGGCTTTATTGCGATCACAACCCAAACTCTGGAATAATTGGCAATCAAGGTTATGGAGTCGTTTTTTCTTATTATCAGTGTTTGCGACTCATACTTTGACGGTTCACGAACGGGGTAGTTTTTATCATTTATTAGGACTTAACCCGACGGAATTTGATAGAGATGTAGTTCGTAACACTAATGAAACTGCTGGACGGGCTTTTCCAGTGATGTTAAATACTGAACATCCGCAGTTTTTTCCCAGGTTACAAAAATGCTCAGATTCCAATTTGGAAATATCAGAAATTGAACGCGGTTCTCAATCAAAATTGGTGAAATTTGTGCGTAAAGTTCCCTTGTTCCTGGTCATTTTTTGGAATTTATTGTTGCTTTATTTAATCAAACCAATTGATGCTGAGGCTTTGCGGGAAACGGTACGTTAAATATTATTTTGGTTGAATACAGATCCCCGACTTATATGATTAATTAATGTTTAAAATCAAGATTATTCTCAGAAGTCGGGGATCTCAATTACATATTTATGTAAAAGACAGAAATATTTAGATAAAAATCTTATTTTACAATCCTTTGCGCTAATTTTTTACTATCTAAATATCGTTCCATCTGGCATAATTGCCCCCTGAAAATCTGTATCTGTAAGAATTGCTCCCGTTAAATCTGCTCCTTGTAAATTGGCATTTCTGAATATGACATTGTTGAGATTTGTATAACTTAAATCGGCATTTTTTAAACTAGCTCCTGTTAAATCTGTTGTTAAATCTCCCCATAGCAAAATCTGACCTAAATTAGCTCGACATAATTTTGCATCATCTAAATTAGCATGATGTAAAGTAGCGGCTCGCAAGTCCGCGTAACTCAAATCTGCTTCAGTTAATACTGCATATCCTAAGTCTGTGCGTTGGTTAGAACTAGGACGTAAATCGGCTTTAATTAGTAAGGAACTAGAAAGTTTTGCCCCGTGCAAATTCGCACCACATAAACTAGCTTTAATTAAATTTGCTTGATCTAGTTTTGTGCTAACTAATTTTGCCCCGGTTAAATCTGCTTCTCGAAGAATGGCTCGATATAAATCGGCTGAACTTAAATCTATTCCCCAAAGAATTGCTTCGCTTAAATCTGCTTGTCTTAAACAAGATTGACTAAAATTAGTTTTACCTAGTCTTGTCTGACGTAAATCAGCATAGCTAAAATCTGCATTTTCTAAGTTTGCATTTGTGAGTTCTGCGTCTTGGAGATTAAGGCGCTGAAAATTTCTTTCTCCAGCAGTATACCGCTTGATAATTTCATCTACGTTCATAAATAAATTTTGGCTATGTTAAACAGACAGTAAAGTTTTTGCTTAGTTAACTTAATAACTGTATAGTAATCTTACCATGTTTTTGTAATTTGGTGATTGATGATTGACATATTCTCCTTGTTTCTCCTGACTCTTATTTCTAAATTATTGATATTTAGTTATAATCCTAAATAGTGATGAATTGTTTTGCTGACGATTGAGTTGTCATAATGCCAAAAACAAAGCCCTCTACAGCTGATCCAGCTATTATCGCAGCGGTGGCTGACTATTTCAAGGTGTTATCCGAAGGAAGTCGGTTACAAATTTTGACTTGTCTCAAATCAGGTTCTATGAATGTGATGGAGATTGGGGAAGCAACGGGATTAGGACAGGCCAATCTGTCTAAGCATTTGAAAGTGTTAACTCAAGCAGGGATTTTATCCCGTCAGCCTAAAGGAACTAGCGCCTATTACGAGATTGCTGATCCGATTATTTTTGAACTTTGTGAGTTAGCGTGCGACCGCATTAGTCAACGTATGCTACAGCAGGCAGAAAGTATGAAAGCTTTTCACAGCAAAACTACAGTATTTTAGAGTATAAAATATTATATAAAAAACAAGTGAGAGCGATATCTGCGACAGGTTACCCTGTCCTGTTGCTAAATTAACAGTAGATGTTTATCTACCAGCAATCAAAAATGGTATCTACTCCTATATCATTTTCCGATATTCAAAATCATTGGGCGCGTTTATTCATTCAGGCTTTAGCCCAGCGTCGGATTTTGAATGGCTATCCTAATGGTACTTTTCGCCCTGATAATTCTGTGACTCGTGCGGAATTTGCTGCCATTATTGGCGCAGTTTTTACACTATCTCTCAAGCGAGAATATGTGCCTTTTGGGGATGTTCCTGAAAACCACTGGGCAAAAAAGGCAATTCAAAAAGCCTACGAAACAGGTTTTATAGTTGGCTATCCTGATCAGACATTCCGCCCCAATGATAGTATTTCCAGGGGTGATGTGTTAGTTGCTATGGTCAATGGTTTGGGAATTGCTAGTCAAGTCCAGCCTGACCTAGTGAGTAAATTACCAGAAATTTATCAAGATGCAGCGGCAATTGCTAACTATGGGATAAATCAGGTAGCAATAGCTACTCGTGTCGGTTGGGTAGCTAGTTATCCCAATATCAAATTACTCAACCCCAAAATAGCTGCGACTCGTGCTGATGTAGCGGTGATGGTATATCAAGCTTTAGTATCTTTGGGGAAAGCGGAAAAAATTACTTCTGACTATATTGTCGTTCCGCCTAATGTTGTTCCTACAAACCCAACCACACCCGCTAACACAGTTAAAGTAAGTCATAACCGAGAGTTTCGGGGGGCTTGGGTGACAACTGTGTGGAATAGTGATTGGCCTGCCAAAGCGGGGCTGACAGTTGAACAGCAGAAAACGGAACTACTGGAAATTATTAAACAATTACAATCCTTAAATTTCAACGCTTTGATTTTACAGGTACGGCCAGAAGGGGATGCTTTGTATGCTTCCTCCTTGGAACCTTGGAGTGCTTGGATTACGGGAACCCAGGGAAAAGCACCAGAACCATTTTATGATCCTTTAGAATTTGCGATCGCCGAATGTCATAAACGCAATATTGAACTTCATGCTTGGTTCAATCCTTACCGTGCCAAAACTACTACTAAAAGTGGGTTTAATGTTCGTCCCCATATAGCCATAACTAATCCCGAAGTTGTTTATCAATGGGGTAATCAATTATGGATGGATCCGGGGGCAAAAATAGTTCAAGATCGAGCTTACAACGTCATTATTGATGTGGTCAGCCGTTATGATTTAGATGGCATACATCTGGATGATTATTTTTACCCCTATCCCATATCTGGTCAATCTTTCCCTGATCACAAAACCTACGCTGCTTACAAAGCAAATGGCGGTAAACTTAGCGTAGAAGATTGGCGAAGGGAAAACGTTAATCAAATGGTATTGCGTTTATCTGAGGGCATTAAAAAAACCAAATCTCATGTTAAATTTGGCATTAGTCCCTTTGGTATTTATCGCCCAGGACAACCAGCCGGGATTGTAGGTTTGGATGCTTATAATGTGCTTTATGCTGATTCTCAAAAATGGTTACAGCAAGGTTGGATAGATTATTTAGCGCCGCAACTTTATTGGCGTACGGATCAAACACAACAGAGTTATGAAGTCTTACTCAAATGGTGGACTCAAGCTAATAGCAAACAACGACATATTTACGCTGGTAATAATATCGGACAACTAGATGGTAAAGTTTGGAAAAATACAGAAATAGGTAAACAGATTCTAATTTCGCGTAACTTAGCTACCAATTTTTCCTTGGGAAATATCTTCTTTAGTATGAGTTCCATCAAAGAAAATCGCCAAGGTATTGCTGACCAATTTCAACAAGTCTATTATTCCCATCCGGCGATAGTTCCCACCATGTCTTGGCGAAGCACAACACTTCCATCTCCACCCAAAGAACTTAAAATTCAAGATGGGAGATTAAATTGGCAACCAGGTGATAATCAACCAGTACGTTCTTGGACACTTTATCGCCAAAGTGGAGATAATTGGATCATTCAGCGAATTTTGTCTGCTGGTACTACTTTTGCAACTGTAAAATCAGGAACGTATGCTGTTTGTGCGGTAGATAGATTAGGTAATGAAAGTGTAGGCGCAGTAATTCATGTAACTTAATTCGCAAAAAGCAAATTCAATGTGATTTTTTCGCAACTTCGTGTTATCACTCTGATAGTACGGAGTTTTAGATTTTTGGTGTCAATCATTATACTGCCGCTAACCGCTGATTAAGCAAGGGCATTGAGAAGAGAGTCCATTGATGTGTAGGTTTATATAGCATTTACCGATGTTATGAGGTACAGACATTAAGGATAAAACTCTTGTAGTGCCGGATCCAAAGCCCGCTACTGGTGTACCTCACTCAGATGGAATTCGCTGTATTACAGCAGATTTCAGGTAAATGGGGTACAAAATTTCAGAAAAAAGCCTTATGATCAGAGACTTTCAACGCTATTCCCTGCTGTATCAATTCATGTGCTAACGACCTTAGCAGTTGCTATATGAAAAACAATGTTTTCAAATGAACAGCACAATTGTGTAATTCTAAAGTCTTGGGAGATAGGAACGCCTTTCCCATAATCTAAATCTAGGGGTTTAGCCCAAAAACTCTTACAGGTCTTATTTTTGGTAATACTTGTTACCTAGTCAAATGCGCCTAATCTACTACTGGACTCTGTTGACTCACTGGTTTCAAAAAATTCCGCTGAAACTACTATTGGTACTTCCCTTTGTGCTATTGATTGCTATAGCAGTAGGTGTGACGGGGTATTTATCGTTTACAAGCGGACAAGAGGCGGTAGCAAATTTGGCAGTTCAGGTGATTGAACGTACCGACAAGCAAGTGAAATCACGCCTCGACCAATATTTAAGCACACCACATTTGATTAATCAACTCAATTTGAATGCGGTTAAATTAGGTCAATTAAATATCAAAGACCTTGACCAAGTTCAACATCAATTCTGGGAACAAATCAAACTTTTTGATTCTGTGACAGTCATACTCTACGGTGATGAACAGGGAAATTCTATCGGTTATGTCAGAGAACTCGGTCGGTATCTTTTAATAATTCAGAAGGGTTCGGAAGGTAAAAAAAATACGGCTTATGAAGTAGACAACCAAGGAAACCTCCGTGAAATATTTTTGGTGAGAAATTTAGATTCTCGTCAGCGTCCTTGGTATCAAGTAGGCAAAGTTGCCAAAAAATCAGCTTGGACTCCCATTTTTCCTTGGGTTAATTATCCAGCAGCAGGTATTGCGACTAGCACTCCCATATATGATCGGGAGGGAAAGCTGCAAGCTATGTTAGCTATTCATTTGAAATTGGACAATATCAGCACTTTCTTGCAAGATTTAAAACCTGCTGCCAATGGACAGATTTTTATTATGGAAAGGTCTGGGGATTTAGTAGCAACGTCAACTTTAGAAATACCCTACAGCCAGAGTAATAAAAAATTGGTTCGTCTTGCAGCTTCAGATAGTAAAAACTCTTTGACTCAAGAGACAGCAAAGGAACTGAAGCTTAAATTTAAGAATTTAGGAGAAATTAAAAAACCACAAAAACTGATTTTTTCTCAACAAGGAGAACGGGAATTTGCAGAGGTTCAGCCTTATCAAGATGAGTATGGTTTAGATTGGCTGGTGGTAACAGTTCTCCCAGAAAGTGATTTTATGGCGGAAATCAATGCTAATTACCACAAGACAATTATCCTCTGTCTGGGGTCATTGTTGGGAGCGATCGTAGTAGCAACAATGATATCTACTTGGATTAGCCAACCGTTGCGATATTTGAGTGTCATGAGTGGGGCAATAGCATCTGGTAATCTTCATCAAAAAATACCCGAAAATTTGCCAATTCAAGAATTATCACAATTGGCAAAATCTTTTAACCAAATGTCTGACCAATTGCATCAAGCTTTTGCTAGTTTAGCAGTTGCCCTAGAGGAATCAGAAGCGAAATTTAGCACACTTTTTGGTTATAGTCCTGACCCAATGGCGATCGCCACTTTGGCAGAAGGACGCTATTTAGAAGTTAATCAAAGCTTCCTAGAAGTTTCAGGATATAGCCGTGATGAAATCATTGGTAAAACTTCTAGAGAACTTAACTTCTGGATAAATATTCAAGAACGCGATCACTATTTGCAAGCCATGCAAACAGATGGTTACATTCATAACTGGGAATTTAACTTCCGCATGAAATCAGGGGAAATTAGAACCCTATTGAGTTCAGCAGAAGTGATTGAACTCAATCAAAAGCAATGCGCCATGATTATTGTCAAAGATATCACTGAGCGCAAAAAAATTGAAGCTTCTCTGCGTCTGAGTGAAGCAACAAACCGCGCTTTAATCGCAGCTATTCCTGACTTACTGCTGCGTTTAGATCGCAATGGGAATTATATTAATCTCTTTATAGGTAACGAATTTCAAATCATCAATCCTGATCGTAGTCGAGACGGTAAAAATATCTGTGATATCCTACCTACCGACAGAGCAAATGAGCGTATGAATTATGTAGAAAAAGCACTACAAACAGGTAAACTGCAAACCTACGAACAGCAACTTGAAGTGGAGGGAAAAATTCAATATGAAGAAACCCGTATTACTCCCCTCAATCATAATGAAGTTTTAGTCATGGTACGGGATATTACCGAGCGCAAACAGGTAGAATTAGAACTAGCACAGGCAAAAAGAATAGCAGAAACTTCCAACCGTGCCAAAAGCGAATTTTTAGCGAATATGAGTCATGAACTGCGAACACCCCTAAATGCCATTTTGGGATTCACTCAATTAATGCAGGGAGATAGGACTCTCAACGCCGAACAAAAAGAGAATTTAGATATTATTGTTGCCAGTGGTGAACATTTGTTGTCTTTAATTAATGATGTCTTAGAAATGTCAAAAATTGAAGCCGGAAGAATAACATTTAATAAAACTAATTTTGAACTGCCAGCAATGTTGACATCCCTGCAAGCAATGCTACAACTTAAAGCTACAGAAAAAGGTATTAAACTTCACTTTGATTTAGCCGCAAATTTACCGCAGTGCATTCGTACAGACAAGGGTAAATTACGGCAAATAATCCTGAATTTACTCAGTAATGCCATTAAGTTTACCCATCAAGGAAGTGTCACACTCCAAGTAGAATCTCAAGACAAAAATACTCTAAAATTTACAGTTTTAGATACAGGATCAGGCATTGCTAAAGCGGAATTAAATCATCTTTTTAATCCATTTATCCAAACTGAATCTGGTCGCAGATCCCATCAAGGAACAGGTTTGGGTTTAGTTATTACTCGTAAATTTGTCCAACTTATGGGAGGGGAAATCCAAGTTGAAAGCACTTTAGGCAAAGGTAGTATTTTTCGGTTTACAATTCGCTTCCGTCCAGTTTTAACTAATGCAGTTTATTCATCTTTGTCAACGCGAAAAATTATGGCTTTAGCTTGCAAACAAACCCATTATAAAATCATGATTGTTGATGATATAGAAACTAATCGTCAGTTATTAGTTAAGTTACTCCAACCCATTGGTTTTGAAGTGCGGGAAGCGAAGGATGGAAAAGAAGCAATAAGGTTATGGCAAGAATGGCAACCACACTTAATTTGGATGGATATGCGAATGCCAGAAGTAAATGGTTATGCAGCGACTAAAATTATTCGTAACCTTAGTCAAACACAGGATATTCCAGTAATTATTATTGCTTTAACTGCCAGTGTATTTGAAGAACAAAGAGCAGAAATTAAAGCTGCTGGCTGTGATGATATGGTACGTAAACCATTGCAACCACAAATTATTTTTGATAAGTTAGCAGAATTTTTACAAGTAAGATATGTTTACAGCAATGATGAGATTAAATCTTCAAAACCAATACATTTTCCTTTAATTAAAACAAAAACAGCATCTGATTTAAAAATTCTTATAGTTGAAGATAATCTCGTTAATCAAAAAATTGCTGTGCGTATTTTAGAAAGATTTGGCTATTCTGCTGATGTTGTAAATAATGGTAAAGAAGCTATATTATCACTCCAAAAACAATCCTATAATTTAGTGTTTATGGATATGCAAATGCCAGAAATGGATGGTTTAGAAGCAACACGTCAAATTTGTGAACATTGGCCACCTGCTCAACGTCCAGTGATTATTGCAATGACAGCCAGTGAAGAAGAAAAAGACAGAGAAACTTGTTTACAAGCAGGAATGAATGATTTTCTCTCTAAACCTATTCGTGTGGAAGAATTGCGGGAGATGCTAGAAAAATATTTGTGAGAATTTAGGAGTCAGTAGAAACGTTTCGGTGGAACAACTGTACATGACTTAGAAGTCAGAAAGAAGACAGTAAATACAAACAGGTTTAGAATATAAAATTGATGAAACAAAGACTAGATACTTTATTAGTAGATTTGGGTTTATGTCCTTCCCGTCAGCAAGCACAAAGACTGATTCAAGCTGGGGAAGTAATGGTAAATCAACAAGTAATTGATAAAGCCGGAACAGAGGTAGATACAACCGCAGCAATTAAAGTTAAAGAACGTCCTCCCTTTGTTTCTCGTGGTGGGGAAAAACTATCTAAAGCCTTAGTATTTTTTGGAATTTCCATAGATAAACGTATTTGTTTAGATGGAGGAATATCTACAGGTGGTTTTACAGATTGTTTATTACAAGCAGGTGCAACTCAAGTTTATGGGATTGACGTTGGTTACGGACAAGTTGATTGGAAAATCAGAAATGATCCGCGAGTAATTTTAAAAGAACGCACTAATTTACGGGAATTACAACCAGAACAATTATATCCAGATGGGGCAACATTTCCTGATTTAGCAGTTGTTGATGTTTCCTTCATTTCCTTAACTAAAGTTTTACCTGCAATCTGGCGTTTGACACAAGCACCAAGGGCAGCAATTCTATTAGTAAAACCACAGTTTGAAGTTGGTAAATCTCGTGTTGGGAAAAAAGGCGTAGTCCGTGATCCAAAAGATCATGCTGATGCCATTTTTCAAGTTTTACAAACAGCGTTAGAATTAGGATGGAAATATCGAGGTTTAACTTTTTCTCCCATAACTGGACCTGCGGGTAATATTGAATATCTCCTCTGGTTAGACATAGAAAGCGAAACACTACCACCAGATTTAGCAGCCATCCAAGAAATTACTAAAAACGCAGTGCAGGAGTTGGTAACAAAATGATTGCTAATCATTTTGGTTAAAATTATCTCTATGAACAAGATGATCCATGATGGCTGAATTCAACAATATTTTCGCAGTTTTTGAACCCTTTTTTTATTAAAAAACAGATCCCCGACTGCTTGAAAAAACGGGGATCTCATCGAAAGATAGCAAATAAATTAGTTATACCATTTCTGGATAAAGATGCGTTAGATTTTTCCGGTTAAGAGACGTTCCGCCGACACGTCTCTACCAAATTTATTTGGCGCAACCTCACATAGAATTGGTATTAGGCATGAATTATCAATTACCCATTCCCCAACTTAATAGTCTTCGTAATTACAGCCAAACTTTCCTCAAACAAAGCCTCACGTCCCCAACGTTGCACCTGCTGACTTAACAAAAATTCTGGTTTTTGTTCAGCAAGAGAACTTACTTGTTGAAACAAACCAGCGGCTTGAGCGCCACCTTGAGTTTCCATCCGCATACAACCGCCTGTTTCAGTACAAATTAGAGTACCGCAATTAGCTTGAGGATTAGTAGAATTGAGACGCAAAGCGATCAAATCACCGAGAATTTCACCCACATCGGCAACAGGAACACCTGCCAATTCTGCCTCTATCTGTCTTTGGTCTTTAGATACAAAAGTAATGCTGGTAATATCATAATCACCGCATTCTTTTTTGTAAGAAACAGGTTGCCATTCTAACCGACTAGCAAACCAACCCAAATACAACAAAGCTTGGGCTGCATTGCCCTTTTCATAATCAATAGTTACACGGTCAATTTCTGTCAACGCTGCCCGACGTTGGGGTGCATCATAAGCCTCAGCAGTCAACTCTTGCCATGCCGACAAACGCCGCCAATTTAAATCAGCCAAAGGTACACCTGTTTCTGCCAAATCTTGCAAAGTTAATAAATCACTTTCTGGAGAATTAAAATTACAAGAATCAACAATCACATTATTACAAACTGCTGCCAACCGCTTGAATAAAGGATTAGCAGAATCTGGTGTAGCCTTCCACCACAGGAACTTGGGCAAACCGCCAATTAACAAAGCCGGAATCATGCCACCAATGCGTTCCAAAGCCGCAGCAGTACCAGTCAGGGTGATGTATTCACAACAAATCAAAGTGCTGGAAGATTGCTTTTGAATTGGGCAGTATGCTGAAACTTGCGCTTTCACCCCTTCATCTTCCCCAGCAATGGGGCATAAAGCGATAATCCGGCAGGGGTTACGCAGGGCAATTTCATCAGCAATGGTGGGGCTGGTAGGACTGAAAGTATAGCCCATCGCCGCACCATGACTATCTCCAGCCGTTCCACTGTGCTGAAATTTGAAATATTCTTCCCGCAAGATAGTGATAGTTTCTGGTGTGGGAACGCCACTTTCTGCTAGTCCGTGTTGTTTTTGTAGTTCCCGTAATGAGGCTTGGGTTTGGGGTCCCAAAATACCATCAATCGGACCATTATAAAAACCAGTCGCCGCTAACAAATACTGGGTTTCTTCCGGTTCGTAAACCACTAAAGTAAATGTGGTCGCACGGGTAGCAGCAGGTAAACCGCCATCTTCGCCTTGGATGCCGTAACTTTGCCAGATTTGATTAAGTTCGTTCTCAATGTCAGTGAGAGAAACATCCTTGGGGGCTTGCAGGGAATAAATCGTAGAAGCTTGGGGAGCCATAGTAGATTGTGGATTTTAGATTTTGGATTTTGGATTTCGGATTTTAGATTAATCCTAGAAATATTGATTCAGACAATTTTGGATTTCGGATTTTAGATTTTAGATGAATCATAGAAATCCTTAAATCTGGGAAATCATGATTCAGATAATTTCGGATTAATGATATAATGATGATTATTACTAAGTAAGTAATATTTATTTTTCAATTACCAATTACTAATAATCAATTACCAATCACCAATCCAAAATCTAAAATCTAAAATCTAAAATTCTAGAGTCTGCGCCAACGGCGGCCGTCTTGGTTGATGAGTAATTCTGCTTCTGCTGGTTCCCATGTACCGGCTTCGTATTCGGGAACAGTGGCTGGGTCTGCGGGTAAGTCCCAAACTGAAAGGGCGGGTGTGACTACGCGCCAAGCTGCTTCTACCTCGTCCGACCGTGTGAATAATGTTTGGTCGCCCATCATACAATCTAAAAACAGGCGGTCATAGGCATCAGAAGTAGCTTCGATACCAAAAGAACCATAGGTAAAATCCATATCAACGGAACGGGTGCGGAAGTCTCCACCAGGCATTTTTACGTCAAAACGTAAAGAGATACCTTCATTTGGTTGTATCCGTAGTGTTAAAACA
Source organism: Nostocales cyanobacterium (assembly GCA_004293145.1). Classification (GTDB taxonomy): domain Bacteria; phylum Cyanobacteriota; class Cyanobacteriia; order Cyanobacteriales; family Nostocaceae; genus RDYJ01. The sequence continues at coordinate 13,126 of RDYJ01000061.1, forward strand.
TTGGCGTTTGCTTGTAGTGCAGCGGAAGGGAACATTCTGGAAGGTACTTCCCGGAAGTGGATGGAAATTTCACTCACTTTTTTCGGCATCCGCTTACCTGTCCGCAGATAAAAAGGTACACCTTGCCAACGCCAGTTATCAACGACAAATTTCATTGCCACATAGGTGGGTGTTGTCGAGTTGGGATTGACTCCTGGTTCTGTTCGATAACCAGGAACTTGTTCACCTTTCATCCACCCGGCGCTATATTGTCCCCGAATGGCAGAACGTGAAAGATTATTCACATCTGCTAATCGAGTGGCTTGTAATACTTTCACCTTTTCTGTACGAATACTGTCAGCATCCATTGAGTTGGGTGCTTCCATTGCGGTTAAGCAGTACAGCTGCATGAGGTGGTTTTGCAGCATATCCCGCAGCGCACCAGCACTTTCATAATATCCGGCTCTGTCTTCTACACCTACGGTTTCGGCTACGGTGATTTGTACGTGGTCTACAAATTGCCGATTCCATAATGGTTCAAAAATGGCATTGGCAAAACGGAAGACCAGCAAGTTTTGGACAGTTTCTTTACCTAAGTAGTGGTCAATGCGGTAGACTTGGTTTTCTTGACAAACCTTCTGTACTACTTGGTTGAGACTTTGTGCCGATGCTAAATCACGTCCAAAGGGTTTTTCGATAACTAGACGGTGTTTTTCGGGGTCGTCTAACATTCCCGCTGTCCCTAGCTGTTTAATGGCTTCGGGGAAGAAGTTAGGGGCAACGGAAAGATAGAACATCCGGTTTCCCCGTGTTCCCCGTTGCGGGTCGAGTTCGGCTAGGAGGTTTTTTAGTTTTTGGTAGCTTTCGGGGTTGTCGATGTCACCGGAAGAGTAGAATAAACCCTGAGAAAAGTCTTCCCACAGTTCCCCTAGTGGAATTTTACTGTGAGCTTCCCGCATTCCTTTTTCCATCTGCTCACGGAAGTATTCATGAGTCCAGTCCCGACGAGCTACACCCACAATGGTTGTTTCTGGGGGAATGCGTCTTTCCCGACGGAGTTTGAACAGTGCCGGCACGAGTTTACGCCAGGTTAAATCACCTGACGCGCCAAAGATAACAATAATTTGGGGTTCGGCCATCCCCTGTTGTTGGAGACCAATCCGCAAGGGATTTTCTAGCAAACTGACCATAAGGATTTTAGATTTTAGATTTTGGATTTTAGATTGGGGAATTGGGGACTGGGGACTGGTGATTGGGAAATTGGTGATTGGGAAATTGGTGATTGGTGATTGGGTTATTTACCTCCCCTGCTCCCCTGCTCCCCTGCTCCCCTGCTCCCCAATCCCCTATACTGGTGACAATACCTTGACTTTCTCTTCTAAAGAGTTCATTAGGGACTGGAAGGGTTGAACAAATTTGTCGATACCTTCTAACAGTAGTTCTGACATTACTGCATCAATATTGATGTTGATGTCAGAATCTTTTAAGCTTTCCATGAGGTTATAGGCTTCTTCAACTCCTGTTTCCAAGCTATCGCTCACATCACAATGCTCCGCACAGGCTTTAATGGTTGCTGGTGGTAGGGTGTTTACTGTGTCAGCACCAATTAATTCATCAACATACATGACATCGCTGTAACTGGGGTCTTTAGTGCTGGTACTTGCCCACAGCAGACGTTGCACTTTTGCCCCTTTTGCTGCTAAGGCTTGCCACCTATCACTTTTGATGATATTTTTATATTCTTGATAGGCGATTTTGGCGTTGGCGATCGCAATTTTTCCTCTTACAGCCCTCAGTCTTGCTTCATGGTTAATGTCATCAACGCCGCGCTGTAACTTGGTATCAATTTTAGCATCAATATTGCTATCAATCCGACTTAAGAAAAAGCTGGCTACAGAAGCAATTTTGCTGATGTCCTGACCTTCAGATACCCGTTTTTCTAAACCACGAATATAAGCCCAAGCAGCGTTAATGTAACTTTGGACTGCAAACAACAGGGTAATGTTGACGTTAATTCCGTCGGCTATTACCGCCTCTACAGCGGGTAAACCAGCTTGGGTTCCCGGAATTTTAATCATCACATTTTCCCGCCCAATTTCTTGAAAATAGCGCCGGGCTTCAGCTATTGTCGCTTGGGTATCATGGGCAATTGTTGGTGGGACTTCAATACTCACATAACCATCAAGTCCATTGCTGGCATCATACACAGGACGCAGAATATCACAAGCATTGCGGATATCTGCAAAAACGAGAGATTCATAAATTTTGTATGTGGGTAAACCCGCACGAATTCCCGCTGCAATATCAGCATCATAAATGGCATTGCCAGTAATTGCTTTTTCAAAGATGGCAGGATTGGAGGTAATACCAGAGATTCCTTGATTTTGCACCAAGTTTTGCAGTTCCCCTGATTGAATAATGTCACGGCTCAAATTATCCATCCAGATGCTTTGACCGTGGTTTTTTATCTCTAATAAATGATTGGTTGCCATAACGGTTTTTTAACTCCTATTAACAGTGTTTTTGGGTGAAATAGAAAAATTTACTCAGTTGATGGTGGGTTTTATAAACATCAACCAAGAGTATTTTTCACCTCACATACAAACATTGCTAGTCCTGCATTCCAATCCCAATGTGCCAATCTTCAGCTTAATTACTGGCTAATGCTAGATGCTTTTTTTCAACTGTGGTTAATGACCGTTTTGAATAAAAGACTCTACCTTTGCGACATCCTGTTTACTACCAATAATTAATGGTGTGCGCTGGTGCAATTGCTTCGGTACTACATCTAAAATATCTACTGTTCCAGTAGTAGCACGACCTCCTGCTTGTTCAATCAAAAATGCCAAAGGTGCAGACTCATAAAGTAGTCGTAATTTACCTTCTGGTTTTTGCAATGTCCCCGGATAAAGAAACACACCACCCTGTACTAAAGTTCTGTGAATATCACTGACCATCGCCCCACTATAACGGGCAGTGTAACCTTCTGTACGATGAACATAACGAATATATTCTCTATATTGTTCATCCCACTGCCAGAAATTTCCTTCATTCACGCTATAAACTGCACCGTGGTCAGGAATTTTGACGTTTTCTTCGGTGAGAATAAATTCGCCTAAACTGGGGTCAAGGGTGAAGAAATGCACACCTTTACCGATGCTGTAAACTAGCATTGTACTCGGTCCGTACAGAATGTATCCTGCTGCTAGTTGTTTACGTCCGTTGGTTAATAGGTCTTTAGCTTCACCATCTAAGTCTGTTCCTTCTTGTTGACGAATGGAAAAGATTGAACCTAAACTGAGATTAATGTCTGTATTAGATGAGCCATCAATGGGGTCATATAACAAAGTGTAGCGTCCAATGGGGCAGTTTTCGGGGATGTAGTAGGGTTTTTCCATTTCCTCAGAAGCCAGGCGACAAACTAAGCCGCTTTGCTTAAATACGGAAATAAAGACTTCGTTAGCGTAAATATCCATCTTTTTGACGGATTCACCTTGGACATTAACTTCTCCGGTGAATCCAAGCACGTCTTCCATTAAACCAGCACGGCTAAAGCGGCGAGCAATTAGTTTACCAGCTAAAGCGATGCGATTCATTAAAGCACTTAAATCTTGGGCATCGGGTCCAAAACTATGAAGTTGTTGGAGAACGTGACGGGACAATGTTGTACAATCACGATCTAGAGCTTTATCGGTGGACAAATCTAACGTTTCTGACACTTGAGCCATTTTGGTTACTTCCTGGCAGTTTGCTGTGAGGCTATGTTTATCTATGGCGGTTTTTAGCCGCTACTTCTATATTAGAAAGGTATTCTGACCTCTTCAAAATGATTTTAGATAAACTAAAGAATTGATATTCTCGTTCCTCGTTCCCAGTCTCAGACTGGGAATGCTGTCATTGAGTCTCTGACTCAAAACAGTGTAAAATGATCTTGATGATTTTATTTGTCACAATTAGGATATTCTGATTCAAACAAATTATATAATTAAACGCAGATAAACGCAGATAAACGCAGATAAACGCAGATATTCAATTTTTAATTTTTAATTTTTAATTTCTCTCCCATCCTGAAAATCCTTAAATCCTGGACATCCTGATTCTGACAGTTTCTTTGCATTTTTGCTGAAGTAGGGGATTTGTATTTTTCAGTATTGTTTCGGTTGGAAAAAGAAGTAGTTTAGTATTTATTGACACTACTTAAAAAGGTTTATATTATATACATAAAGCAACTATTACGTCCCCAGTCTCTGACTGGGAATGCTGTCATTGAGTCTCTGACTCACAACAATCTACAATAATATTGATGATTTTATTTGTCTGAATCAGGATATCCAGGATTTCAGGATTTACAGGATTAACGAGAAAAGTTTACAAACCAGTTGGGTATCTGCGTCTGATTTTAGGTGACAATAGAAGTAGTGATTTTAATAGATGACTTTATGGGAATTAAAGATTTATTACTGCCATTTCGTGAGGAAATATTCAAAATTGCTGCTAAATATGGAGCTTATAATTTACGGATTTTTGGTTCAGTTGCTAGAGGTGAAGCAACACCAGATAGTGATGTAGATTTTTTAGTGGAACTAGAACCACATCGCAGTTTATTTGATTATATCGCCTTAACTCAAGATTTGGCAGCATTACTAGGACGCAAAGTTGATGTTGCTGAACCTGATAATTTACATGATTTAATTAAAGATAAAGTATTAAGTGAAGCTGTACCATTATGAAAGATGAACGTTTATATTTAAGTAATATTAAAGAATGTATTGAACGGATAGAAGAATATACTCAAGGTGGCAAGGAAGAATTTATGCAAACCAAGATGATTCAAGATGCTGTGATTCGCAATTTTGAAATCATTGGGGAAGCAACAAAAAGATTATCACCGGAGTTAAGAAGCCAATACTCTGATATTCCTTGGCAACAAATGGCAGGGTTACGAGATGTATTAATTCATGATTATTTAAAGGTAAATCTAAATTTAGTTTGGCAAATTATTGATCAAAATTTATCTGAATTAAAATCAGCAAGTTACACAAATATTACAAAATTTAGGTGATGCTAGTTAAATGCCTTCAATAAATATAGAGGCAGAGCCTCTAAAAGACCATTCCCACTCTGAGACTGGGAACGAGACAATAACAGTCTTATTAAAAAAGTGGTATCTAAAAATTATGGTAAATAATCTGCGTTAAGAACATCCATAACAGAAAAAGGTGGATTTTCAGGAAATAAATTAAGAGATAATTGATATCTTTTCAGAATATATTGCCTAGCTTTTTGATAACATTCTTCAAAAATATCATCCAACATATTTCTTAAACTCGGACTATCTTCTAGTGTTAATTCTATTTGTAATCTTTGTTCAGCAACTGTATTGCGCCATCCTCTAGCATTATTTTCTTTTTCTAGTTGCCAATATTCCAGTTTTAACAAATGCTCAATCAGGGTAATTAAACGACTTTTTAATTCTTTTTTCTCGCTTCTACCCATGCTATTGATTTCTTCTATTAAATTTTCAATATCTAATTCATCAAATTTATTGCTTTCTAATAAATTGGCTGTGGTTTGTAGCCAAAGATAAAAATCTTGATCATACAGACTTTTTGGCTCGTTTTCTATTTTTACTTTTTCCATAATTAGTTACTATTTAAATGCTGATTTTCTGTTATTATATCACGGTTAGCACACCTGCCTCTACAATCATTAAAGAACTACTAACATTATGCGAATCATCCTCTACAGTAAACCCGGTTGTCATCTTTGTGAAGGGTTACAAGAAAAGCTGGAAAAAATCGAAAATCTGAGTTTCGAGTTAGAAATACGCGATATTACGACTTGTGAAGATTGGTTTGCGGCTTATGAGTTTGAAATCCCTGTACTATATCTAGCAGCAGATGACACAGAGACATTACAACCTATACCCCGTCCTTCTCCTCGTGCTAGTGTCAAGCAATTGGAACAAATGCTTTTAAAATATATTCCCAATCCAGAAAAAAATAATGCAGAATAAGCGCAAGGTTAGCTTATAGCAAGGTGTGGTATATGAATTTACGGGAATTATTGGCGGTTGTAGACGGTGTAGAATATCCAAACTCTGCGGATGTGGAAGTTCAAGGGATAAAAACTAACTCCCATGCTTGTAGTGTAGGAGATTTGTTTATTGGAATGCCAGGAACTAGGGTAGATGGGGGAGAATTTTGGCCTAGTGCTTTAGCTGCTGGTGCGGTTGCTGCTATTGTCTCTTCTGAAGCGGTGGCAAAAAATCCGCCTACACCTGATTCTGTGGTCATCAGTGCTAGTAACATGAATAAAGCTTGCGCTCAAATTTCTGCGGCTTTTTATGGTTATCCTGGCCAGAAGCTAAAGATGGTGGGTGTAACGGGTACGAATGGTAAAACTACCACTACTCACTTAATTGAATATTTTCTTACCAAAGCTGATTTAGCAACGGCTTTGTTAGGAACTCTTTACACTCGCTGGCCTGGTTTTTCCCAAACTGCGGCTTTTACTACTCCTTTTGCTGTGGACTTGCAGCAACGTTTAGCACAAGCTGTTGATGCTGGGTGTGAGTTTGGGGTGATGGAAGTTAGTTCTCACGCTTTAGCACAGGATAGGGTGTTTGGTTGTCCGTTTGAGGTGGCTGTATTTACTAATCTTACCCAAGATCACCTTGACTATCACCAGGATATGGAGGATTATTTTGGGGCGAAGGCGTTGTTATTTAGTCCTGATTATCTCCAAAATAGAGCAATTATTAATGCTGATGATGAATATGGTCAGCGTTTAATTGCTGGGTTAGATAAAGAAAGGGTTTGGACTTATAGCGTTAATGATAACACTGCTGATTTTTGGATGAGTGGTTTAAGTTATCAGCCTAACGGTGTAAGTGGGATTTTGCATACTCCCCAGGGTGATGTGGCTTTTAGTTCTCCTTTAGTGGGACAATTTAATTTAGAAAATCTTTTAGCTGCTGTGGGTGCAGTTTTACATCTGGGTTTAGATTTGCAAATTGTGGCTAATTCTATACCTGATTTCCCTGGTGTTCCTGGCAGAATGGAACGGGTACAAATTAGCCATAACCAAGATATTAGCGTGATTGTGGATTATGCCCACACTCCTGATAGTTTAGAAAATTTACTGAAAGCTGCCCGTCCGTTTATACCGGGAAAAATGATTTGTGTGTTTGGTTGTGGGGGAGATAGAGACAGGACAAAACGCCCAAAAATGGGTAAAATTGCCGCAGAGTTGGCTGATATTGCGGTAGTAACTTCTGATAATCCCCGCACTGAAGACCCAGAGAAGATTTTAGAGGATGTTTTGGCGGGTATTCCTGATACAATTCAACCAATGATAATCTGCGATCGCGCGACTGCAATTCGTACCGCTATACTGGAAGCAAAACCCGGTGATGGGGTATTATTGGCAGGTAAAGGCCACGAAGATTATCAAATTCTGGGGACTGAAAAAATCCACTTTGATGACCGGGAACAAGCACGGTCAGCTTTACAGGAACGAGTAGTTAGGAGTCAGGAGTCAGGAGTCAGGAAGTAGGGGAAGTAGGGGAAGTAGGGGAAGTAGGGGAGATAACACCCCAGTCACCAATCACCAATCACCAATCACCAAAAATCAGCTAGATTAACTTATAGGTTAAGAGAGGGGCAAATATGCCAAGAACACAGAAAAACGATAACTTTGTTGACAAGTCCTTTACTGTTATGGCAGATATTATTCTGAAAATGCTGCCAACTAACAAAAAAGCAAAGGAAGCTTTTGTTTATTACCGAGATGGAATGTCAGCACAAGCTGAAGGTGAATATGCTGAAGCTCTGGATTATTATGAAGAAGCCTTAACTCTAGAAGAAGACACCAACGACAGAAGCTATATTTTTTATAATATGGGGCTGATTTACGCTAGTAATGGTGATCATGATAAAGCTTTAGAACTTTATCACCAGGCTGTTGATTTGAATCCCCGTCTACCCCAAGCTTTGAATAATATCGCTGTGATTTATCACTTCCAAGGGGAAAAAGCCAAGGAAGAGGGGGATAATGACGCTGGAGAAGCTCTTTTTGACCAAGCCGCAGATTATTGGGTCAGAGCAATTCGCATGGCTCCCAATAATTACATTGAAGCTCAAAATTGGTTAAAAACTACCGGGCGATCGCAAATTGACGTATTCTTTTAATTTGCTAATGGGTAATTGGTAATTGGTAATTCATAATTATGTATTTACTGTTCCCTGTTCCCTATTCCCTGTTCCCTATTCCCACTAACAAACTATGATAGATCGTGAACAAGTCCACAAAGTTGCTAATCTCGCTCGGTTAGAATTGACACCAGATGAAGAGGAGATATTTACTACCCAACTCGGTAGTATTTTGGAGTATATCGAACAACTGAGTGAACTTGATGTCACCGATATACTTCCGACAACTAGAGCAATTGATGTTAGTAATGTGACAAGAGAAGATAATTTACAACCCTATCTTGACAGAGAAGCTATCCTCAGCAGCGCACCTGAACAGGAAGGTGATTTTTTCAAAGTGCCGAAAATCCTCAATGCGGATTAAATAGCAATTATAGCAGGAGTCAGGAGTCAGGAGTCAGGAGTCAGGAGTCAGGAGTCAGGAGTCAGGAGTCAGGAGTCAGGAGTAAAACCCTCTTGTATTCAGAGGGAACTCTTAACAGAAAAAACTCATGTTTAAAAACATGATATTGAAATAATGACACTGTTTTTTTCTGACTGAGCTTTAAACTCATAACTAAAGTTTCTTATCTGTTCCCTGTTCCCTGTTCCCTGTTCCCTTTTTTGTAAGAGTTTCCTTATCAATTGATGTCCTAACCACCCTGTCCACAGCTATAAAATCAAAACTTTTTTGGGGTGGGAATATATCTCACCCTGATTTTTTGCTTAGATTTGATTCTATGACCCTACAAAAAAACCTGCTTTCGCAGGACTAGACACAACAAAACCATGAATTCTAAAAATTTTACTTAACCGTGTTAGCTATAATAAGCTTGTTCTGCTTCAAGCTGACGAATTAGATTTTCGTCCCCTTTCGATCTAGCTACTTCTAAACGGTGTTTTACGCTTTTTTGAATATTCTGTCTGTGTGCTTCTTCAGCTTTTTGAACTGATTGTAGTCTATTACTACTCATAACCATAACCTCTTTAAGTTGATTTTTATGTCATGTTTTTTTAACATAGCATATCTTTTGTAGCTCTTGTTACAGAATTTTGTAAAATAATATATATTAATGATGAGTCAATCAAAAATCCTGACTTTATTGAGTGATTTTGGTGACAAGGATGTTTATGTAGGGGTGATGAAAGGTGTAATAGCCCAAATTAACCCAAATTTGACCTTAATAGACTTAACACACCATATTCCACCGCAAAACATCGCCGCAGCTAGGTTTTCCTTGATGAACGCTTATCCTTATTTTCCCAAAGGTACGGTACATTTAGCAGTGGTAGATCCGGGGGTAGGTAGTCAAAGGAGAGCGATCGCAGTAAAATTAGCTCAAGGTTATCTTGTTGGACCCGATAATGGCATTTTTAGTGGCATATTTTCCCAAAATGCGGTAATTGCAGCCGTAGAATTAACAAATATTAACTTTTGGCGTGTATCTCAACCTAGCAGCACTTTTCATGGTAGAGATATTTTTGCACCAGCAGCAGCGCATCTAGCAAGTGGTGTATCTCTGCAAGAACTTGGAAGGGAAATCAATCCTGAAACTTTGGTAAAATTGGATATTGGGGAATGTTGGGAAAATACAAACGGTGTAGCTGGTTGTATTCAATATATAGATCACTTTGGTAATTTAGTCAGTAAGATTCCCGCAAGTTATGTACAGGGTAAAACCTGGTGTGTGCAAATAGCAGGTTTGACTATACCAGGATGTACAACTTACAGTGATGTGGAAGTTGGGGAAGCTTTAGCTTTAGTTGGTAGTCACGGTTGTGTCGAAATTGCTATCAATGGAGGTAATGCACAGATAAAGTTGCAAATTAAATATCTTGATAATTTACAGGTCTTGTTTTTGGGAGATTGCTAATTTATACTAGAAAATAGGTTTCGCGCAAAGGCGCAAAGGAGCAAAGGAGCAAAGGAAGAGAAGAAGTTAAAATGCAAGATTTAAAGTATAAAATTACTGTCAACGCAAAAACAAAATGAACCCAAGATTATCAATAACCTTTATTTTGTCATCTTTACTGGCTTTAGCTACCACCGTCAGCATCAGTAAACCTAGTTATGCTGGAGGTACTAAATTTTATTGTGATAGAGTTGGTGGTGAATATTTAACCTTTGCACGGACAGAAGACGGGAGAATCTACAGGGTGATAAAATGGACATCTACAGACTTTCCCGCACCTCATAATCCCAAAAACAGATGTTACGAAGTATCATCAAGATTTCAGAGAAACTACGATAATGGGACACTGCGAAAAATCGCCAGTGGGATAGTTAACAGACAACCTGTAATTTGTTCTGGAGCTGATTCTAATACCATCTGTAACAGTAGCAATTTACTATTTACTCTCAAAAAGGGTGCAAATAGAAAACAGGTAGCTGCTAGGCTATTTGACAAAAATGCTCTAGCTGCGGGTAAAATTGCCAGTCAAACCGGTGATCCTGAAGATGTTATGTTTGATTTTGATATCTATTTCCAGAATTTAGCAGGTGAGTAAAAAACTAAGGTCTGTTTTTAATTTGCTTGATTTTACCATCATCAAACTCATTACCTGTATTAGCGGTTTATCTTTCCTCCTGTCAACATCAACCGCTAACATTAGTGTTTCTGCTGATAATGTTAGTAAAAATGGAAATAGGGAACACCTAAAAACAGAACTTTCTCAACGTGACTTAGAACGACAAGCAGCAACTATCACCGTGAAAGTGCTATCAACGGAGTTCCTTGGTTCAGGGATTTTACTTAAACATAAAGATAATATTTATACTGTTTTAACCAATGCTCATGTATTAGCAGCAGACGAACCACCTTATAAAATAATAACTCCAGACGGTAAAGTTTATAAAGCCAGGGTATCAAAAACACAGAAGTTAGAAAAATATGATTTAGCAACATTGGAATTTTCCAGTAAAGAAAATTATGCAGTTGCAGTTATGGGAGAGAAAACCAAAACCGGAGACGAAGTATTTGTAGTTGGTTTTCCCATCAACCAGGAAAACAGCAATGTTAAAGAAATTACACTCACCACCGGAAAAATAGCCTTAGTCTTAGAAAAAGCACTAGAAGGCGGATATCAAATAGGATACACCAACCAACTCGACAAAGGCATGAGTGGGGGACCATTATTAAATAAACAAGGTGAGTTAGTCGGTGTCAACGGAATGCACGCTTTTCCTATTTGGGACAATCCCTCAACATATATTGATGGTACACCAACAACAGAAACATTACATCAACAAATAGTACGTTTAAGTTGGGCAGTACCCATAGAAAAACTAAACATTAAAAATTCTCGTTCCCGGTCTCAGACTGGGAATGCAAAAAGTGAGTCTCTGACTCACAACATGGTAAAATAACATTGATGATTTTTGTCTGAATCAGGACACCCTTCGGGAAGTCAAAAGTCAAAAGTCAAAAGTCAAAAAATTAATGATATTTAGAGTTTTGAGGATTTACAGGATGTGATTTATAAGTTGTTCGTTAGTGCTGAATGTTATAGTTGTCAGAATCAGGATGTCCAGGATTTGAGGATGTACAGGATGTAATTTATAAGTTGTTCGTTA
>RDYJ01000062.1 GCA_004293145.1 Nostocales cyanobacterium
AAAATCTCAAAGTGATCAGGGGATAGTAATAATGAAAACAAAGCGAATTTTAGTTGTTGATAATGAGCAGTCTATTCAAGAAGTAGCAAAAATTTGTTTAGAAACTGTTGCAGGTTGGGAAGTGCTGACGGCCAGTTCTGGGAAAGAGGGTATAGTAGAGGCAGAAAATCACCAACCGGATGCGATTTTACTAGATGTGATGATGCCTGATATGGATGGACTTGCTACTTTTGCCAATTTACAAGCAAATCCAGCAACAAAAGAAATTCCGGTAATTTTATTAACTGCAAAAATTCAAGCTGCTGATCGCCGTCGCTATGCTCAGTTAGGTGTGAAAAGTGCGATCGCCAAACCATTTAGTCCTCTAGAATTAGCTGACCAAGTAGCAGCAGCTTTGGGTTGGAGTTTGTAAAATTAGGAAAATTAGATCAAATAATTGCAATTAACTACCATCAACAGCTACAAATCTCCATCAATGATCATGGTTCTGGCATCCCTGAATCCGTTAAACCACGAATTTTTGAACCTTTCTACACCACTAAACCTATTGGTATCAGCCAAAACCCTATCTTGTTGACATCGCGTGTAAATGCAATTCCTTTTCCTCCACTGGTGAGAGATAATGTTTAAACCATTGACTCGCTAATCTTGCTACTTCCTCTATAGAACCAGGTTCACTAAATTTGTGACTAGCTTCAGGAATAATCTCTAGTTGCTTATGCTGGGTAGGAATTTCTGCTATTGCGTCCTCATTCATAGCAATTATCGCACAATCATTACCACCAACAATCAACAAAGTAGGAATCTGCACATAGGTAAGGCTTTCACTTACCAAATCAATATAACCACTGCGGCAAACTATCGCCCCCACATTCATCGGCCGAGCTAAAGCGGCTAAAAATACTGCACCACTAGCTCTATCCACACCAAAGTAACCAATTTTTAAATGACGAGTAATCGGGTTTTCAAATAACCAGTCTGTGACAGTTATTAACCTGGAAGAAAGAAAGCCAATATCATAGCGAAAATGCTGAGTACGCTGATCAATTGCATCTTCTTCTTCAGTTAACAAATCAATTAATATAGTTGCTAGTCCTTCCTGCTCACGCATCAAATGGGCTAGATAATGATTACGGGTACTATAGCGACTGCTACCACTACAATGAGCAAAAACAACAATTCCCTTCGCATCTGGGGGTACAACTAATTCTCCTTTGATTCGTAATAGTCCTAGCTCAATAGTAACTATTTGCTCTAAAACATTCCAAGATTGTTTGTTATTCATTGGTTTAGCCTTTGAGGGAATAGAGATGATAGGGAATTATGAATAGGAAATAGAGAATTATAGGACTCCGGTTTGATTACTAAAACCTAAAATCTAAAATCCAAAATTGGTTAATATCTCACGTACTTCATCATCGGTAGTTTGGGAGAAATCTTCATACCACAATCCAATAGCAGTCAAAAATTCTGGGGTTTGTAAACACACTATTTCATCTACTTCTGACTTTAACTCTCTGTAAGTGCTGGCTGGTGCCACGGGAACGCCGAGAACAATCTTTGTTGGCTGCTGTTTTTTCAGAATAGCAATAGCAGCACGTATAGTTGAGCCAGTCGCAATACCGTCATCTATCAAAATCACCGTTTTATTCTTGACATTTAAGGGAGGAGCATCACCCCGATAAGTGCGATCTCGTCGCTGTAATTCTTGCAATTCCTCAACAGCAATCACCTGAATCACTTCCTTATCTATTCCCAAAGTATTGATAACATCATAATTTAGTACCCCTATGCCCCCAGAAGCAATTGCCCCCATTGCTAATTCTTTCTGACCAGGTACACCGAGTTTTCTGACTATACAGATATCTAAAGGTGCATTTAAGGCTTTGGCTACTTCAAACGCTACCGGCACACCTCCACGCGGTAGGGCTAACACTAACAAGTTTTCCCCGTTAGCATAACCTGTCAGATTTTTTGCTAACAGTCTTCCGGCTTCTGTGCGGTTGCGAAATCTGTTCACCATCACCATCACCTCCTGGTAATAATTTTAGATTTGAGGATTTGAAAAATTGAGATGACTGATAACTTGTTTTTCTCGATTAAGTCCGATTTTTTGCTAAAATCTCCAATCTTTTAACTTATTTCTTACTTACCCACATGAAATTTACTGTATTCTGACTTCTAACCCCAAACTCGTAAATTCTTACACCAAAATTACAATAGTTATTGAAATCTAGTTAATGATTTATGATTACTGCATATTTTCCAAAAATTGATTAATATGGCCAATATAACCAAATCCATTTCAGATAAAAACCACAATAGGTATAGATTTTAGATCCTCCCCAAGGAATACTAACTATGTTTCACAAAATTTTAGTTGCTCTAGACAATTCTGTCAGGAGTCAGTACATTTTTGAGCAAGCCATATTTTTAGCCAAAGCAACTGAAGCAGAAATGATGTTGCTTCATGTTCTATCTCCTTTAGAAGATCCTTATATCAACCCGATATTTTTGCAGCCAGAAACAATTTATCCTACTCTGCATACTGACACTATTAATCAATATATGCAAGCTTGGGATCAACTAAAACAAGAAAGACTAGAGTGGATGCGATCTCTCACTCAAGCAGCAATGAATATAGGGGTAAAAACTGAATTTACCCAAACGGTAGGTGATGCAGGTCAGGTAATCTGTGAATTAGCTTTAAGTTGGCCAGCCGAATTAATTATAGTCGGTCGCAGGGGACGCAGTGGCATTAGTGAAGTTTTCTTAGGTAGCGTTAGCAACTATGTTTTACATCATGCACCTTGCTCTGTTCTCACCATACAAGGCTTAACTGCTACCAACACAGCAAACACCGAAAACACCCTAGTACCGCCGTGAAGTCAAAAGTCAAAAGTAATATGAAATAAGCTTTTTAGCAATTGATAATGGTTGGTTTATTTACGCCGTGCTGTACTAGTCACTCCTACCTGAAATGATCACAATTTTTTTATTTTTCTCTATGTGCAAATAGGTAAGGTTAAAATACAGCAGATTGCAGGTAAATGAACGGTAAAATTTCAACGAAAATCAACTATCAAGTTGACTTTAATCCTGACTTCTAAACGCCAGTTGCTTCATTTGGCAAGCCACCCCGTTAGGCGGGTTTCCCGATTTGTAGGAAGTTGCGTGAGATACCAAGACCGCACTGCCTCCTGCTAAGTCCTGAATTCTGCTGTAAATTAAGTTTATTTGCAACTAGCGTCTGTCAACAATTTCCTGCTACCTTTATTACAACGGTTTTGAAGTTAGCACAGACTATACTAGATATTAGAAATTTATCAAAAACATCCCAATTTAAAATCTAGAGGTATCAATGAGTTTTACTAATCTTAGCAAAAAAACAAACGAATATAAAGAACTTAAAGAAAAACCACATTGGCAGGGTCCATCTGCTATCAAAAATACTCCCAAAGCCAGAGAAATCAAGCCACAAGAGACGATCAGCGACCTAGACATTGCGGATGATCTCAATCGGGGTCGAGTAGCCATTTTTATTGATGGCTTAAATTTATTTCACGCTGCCTTGCAACTAGGCATTGAAATTGACTATGTTAAATTACTTTGTCGTTTAACCCAAACTTCTCGCCTATTACGGGCTTTCTTTTATACAGGAGTCGATGCCAGCAAAGAAAAACAACAAGGGTTTCTGCTGTGGATGCGTCGTAACGGCTATCGTGTAGTTACCAAAGATATACTTGCAGTGGCCGAAAACGGTAAAAAACCCAATCTCAATGTAGAAATTGCCGTTGATATGATTACCCTAGCTCCCTACTATGATACGGCTGTCTTGGTCAGTGGTGATGGAGACTTAGCCTATGCTGTTAATGCTGTCACTAGCTTGGGATCTAGAGTTGAAGTGATTGGCCTGCAAAGCATGACCAGCGATAGCCTCA
The DNA here is from genome assembly GCA_004293145.1 of Nostocales cyanobacterium. GTDB lineage: Bacteria > Cyanobacteriota > Cyanobacteriia > Cyanobacteriales > Nostocaceae > RDYJ01. The sequence goes on from RDYJ01000062.1 coordinate 3,942, forward strand.
TTGATGTGGCTGATTACTTCATGGATTTTGATAGCATCAAACAACACATTCAAAAAGATTCTCATCTGGGCTATAGCTATCGAACTTCTCCCAATTCTCAACTTTAAATTCTCATTAGACTCCTCACTCCTCACTCCAGATGTCTAGTACCGCTTGGCGAAAGTCAAAATTCAAAAAGATTATAGGGTAGGCTGTTTGCCTATTTTAAATGGTTACTCTATTTACGCCGTGCTGTACTGGTCTTACTACATTAATGAAGAATGTAGCAAATATTGCATTTTATTTGCCACTTTTTTAGACCTGTGCTATACCAAAGGGGGAATAGCTAATTAGCATTTATATGTATAATTGCTGTCCTCATAATTTCCAGTTTTAATTCAATAGTAATACTGAATTAAAGTGTTTTTAGTATGTGATCAGCGTTAATTTGATGGATAAATACAGCAGATTTTAGGTAAATGAGGTAAAAAATTTCCGAACAAATCCTGATGTCAAGAGACTTTCAACCCTATTCCCTGTTCCCTGCTGTATGTATAGTTCGCATCAAAGTTATAGAATATCAAAGTTGCTTTGTAAACATATCTTCTTGACTGCACAAACTATACTAATAACTTTAATATCTATATTTTTGCAGAATCCCACACAATCTAAGGAGTGCAAGCAGTGACTCAGATCCAGTTAACTTTATTGATTAGTTACCTACTAATGACTTGCTATTTTTTTACCAATTGGTTGAGGTTTTCCCTTCGTCATCCTACCTCTACTCCAGAGGATAAATTTTTATCTTTTGTGATGTGTTTAATAACTACTATTTTCTGGCCTGTAATCATTCCCATATCTTGCTTAAAAATACTGAAAAATCGCAAACTAGAATTTAGTACAGTCATTCCTGTGCTTTTGGCGATGTTTGCATTTACTATTTCCTACTGTTTCAGTTTTTGAAATTGGTGAAAATTCAGATTCAAGGCGGGATCATCCCGCCTAAACTTTTCAAATACAATGAAAATCAAACCCTAAGTAAGACCATTTCTGGATAAAGATGCGCTTGATTTTGCCGGTTTAGAGACGTTCTTTCTGCCTTCCACGTCTCTAGCAAATTTATTTGGCGCAACCTCACATAGAATTGGTATAAGTCCAAGCTGCGCTATCAAACAGCATCATGCTTTGAGTCCTGACTCCTGAATTATGCTGGACTTATTGAACATTTGTCGGGAAAGTACCAGGTCTGACGGCAATATCGATATTTTGTCCGTTACGACGTAAATCTAAGCGTAAATTGCCGCCAACTTGGGCTTTTTCTACGGCTTTCTGTACCCCAGCAGGATCTATAACAGATTCACCATTCAGTTTTTTGATTACATCCCCAGCGCGTATTCCGGCTTTGAATGCAGGTGAATCAGCCATCACTTTGACTATTAACACGCCGTTATCTTCTTTCACAGTTAAACTGGTGTTGGGATCTGAGTTGATCCGTTGCTTCAATTCAGGTGTTAAACCCACCATTTGAATCCCTAAATATGGATGTTGAGCTTTACCTGTGGTAATTAATTGATTAGAAATACGCTGTGCGGTGTTGATAGGAATAGAAAAGCCTAAGCCTTGCGCTCCTTGAATTATAGCCGTATTCATACCGATAACTTCTCCCCGCGCATTCAGCAACGGACCACCAGAGTTACCGGGGTTAATTGCTGCGTCGGTTTGAATAAATTCAACTCGCTTATCAGGAACACCAACTTGATTGCTAGAACGTCCAGTACCACTGATAATACCTGTGGTTACTGTATTATCTAATCCCAGCGGATTACCAATGGCGATCGCCCATTGTCCCGGTTGTAGGTTATCAGAATTACCCAAACTCACTGTTGGTAAATTATTCCCCTGAATTTTCACCACCGCCACATCAGTTAATTCATCTTTCCCGACTACCTTACCCTCTAAAGTCCGTCCATCCTTCAAGGTGACAGTTACCGTATCCGCACCATCTACTACATGAGCATTAGTCAGAATACGACCATCAGCACTAATTATAAAACCAGAACCAGTACCCCGTTCTACTCGATTTCTACCCTGTGATGGTAGTTGTGAGCCAAAAAAGCGACGGAAAAATGGATCATTAAATTCTTCCGGTATCCTGCTTTGAACAGTACGAGAAGAATTAATTCGCACCACCGCAGGTCCCACTTTCTGCACTACTTGAGTCACAAAATTAGGATCTGTGTTGCCTGGTAATGGCGGCGCTGCGTTTACTCTCCCCACAGCTAGTTGAGATGCACTCTTAGCCATATTCTGTTGGTTATTTGCTAGATAGCCACCAGCAAAAGTCATTCCTGAACCTAACAACACCAAGGATAAAGAAGCCGCTGCTTTTTTCCAAGGTGCATGATCATGGCTTTTTGCTAACAGATTATCTTTGTCTTGTGGTTGGTTTTGCATTTTCTGTCTAGAAGGATATTAAGGATATTTAGAGCTATTACTAATGTAGATATTTTTTTGGCTGATTTTGTTGCCCAATTCTAGCATTATCAGCTTTTTGGCCGCTCTCGATCAGCACCAGTCTTTAGATAGATACACTCACAAATGTAAATTTTTCCAAAAAATTAATAAAATCTGTTAAGATCATAGCAACTTTACTAATTTCACAATATAGGACATACCCAACTTGAGAATTCGGGAAACCGGATATAAGTTTGTTAAAAATTCACACCTTGACAAACTCATATCTCTGTATTTAAAATAAAATAACGACCGTTCGATATAAAAACTGACCCTATGCCGAAAATTGTGGATCACGAACAATACCGCAAGGAATTAATCGGCAAATGCTTTGACTTATTTGCCGAAAAAGGTTATGGCGCTATCACTATGCGGCAAATTGCTCAGGGTTTAAGGGTTTCCACGGGTACTCTATATCATTACTTTCCCAGTAAACAAGCTTTATTTGAGCAACTGGTAGAAGAAATTAGCCAGCAAGATGTCATTACAGCCTTAGCAGAGTTGGGGGGAAAAAACAACTTATCAGAAATGATGACAGCCTTGGGTAATTATCTCGTCAAAAATGAAGATTACCTGATTAAGTGGACTTATGTATGGGTTAATTTCTGTCAACATCAAGACTCAAAAACTATGCTGACTAACAGTACGGTTTTTAAACACGCTAATCAACGTTGTCAACAAGTAGCCTGTGATTTATTAGGTATTCAAGATGTGGCATTAGCATCCTTTGTTTTGAGTTTTGTTAACGGTGTAATTCTCGAAAAATTATGGGGTAATGAAAACATTAATTTCCATGAACAATGCGAAATTTTGGAGAAAATGTTAACTGCATATTTGCAACAAAAAAACTGATATGTGATTGGGGAGTTTGTAGAGAAATAAAATGAGTCAAAACCTGTTATTTAAACCCACAACCAAAGGGTTAATTGTTCTAGTTTTTGCTGCTACTGCTATTACTGGTGGAATTACCATTTATGGAGTTTCTAATTTTGGACAAATTGGGAAAACAACCGCTTCAGAATTATCAGAAACTGCACCAATTCCTAGTAAGGTAGCAGCTTTAGGAAGATTAGAACCTGAAACCCAAGTAATTAAGCTATCTGCACCTTTAGCATTAGATGGAGATAGGGTGACAAAAATCCTATTTAAAGAAGGTGAAACAGTGAAAGCAGGACAAATTATTGCTATTTTAGATTCACGGGATAAATTGCAAAATGCAGTCCAACAAGCCGAGAAAGAAGTGAGAGTTTCTCAAGCCAAACTTGAGCAAATTAAAGCCGGGGCTAAATCAGGAGAAATTCAGGCACAAAAAGCCAGTATAGAAAGAATAAAAGCCCAGTATCAAGGAGATAAAAACGTCCAAAAAGAAAATATTGCCCGGATAGAAGCTCAATGGCAAGGTGATAGAATTGCCCAACAAGCAACCATTAATAAACTCATAGCCGAATTCAATAACTCTCAATCAGAATATCAACGCTATCAACAGTTATATTCTGAAGGTGCTATTTCCAATTCTTTAATTGATAGTAAACGTTTAAATGTAGAAACAGCCAAACAACAATTAAGTGAAGCTAAAGCAGTTCTGAACCGGATTAATTCCACCACAAACAAACAATTAGCAGAAGCGAAAGTAGCATTAAATCGAATTAACACCACCAGTAATCAACAAATTAGCGAAGCTAAAGCCACACTTAACAGTATTGCCGAAGTTCGTCCTGTAGATGTAAATTTAGCACAAACAGAAGTAGAAAGAGCGATCGCCACCCTCAAACGCGCCCAAACCGACCTAGAAGCGGCTTTTATCCGCGCTCCCATGACGGGACAAATTCTCAAAATCCATACCCATGTTGGTGAAAAAATTAATGATTCTGGTCTTGCAGACTTTGGCCAAACAGAGCAAATGTTAGCCGTAGCAGAAGTTTATCAAACTGATATTAGTAAAGTCAAAATTGGACAAAAAGCCATAATTACCAGTCCTACATTTAGAGGTGAACTGCGGGGAGAAGTTGCCCAAATTGGTTTACAAGTCAATCGTCAAAATGTGTTTAGCAACCAACCAGGGGAAAATTTAGATAGTCGAATTATTGAAGTAAAAATCCGTTTAATTCCTGACGATAGTAAAAAAGTGGCAGGCTTCACTAATTTACAAGTACAAACAGCAATTGAATTGTCAAATTGATTTGCTTATAAAAATAACGAATGTTCGTTATCAAGTAAATCGGTTTATATTGCTGGTAAGGGCAGACAGAACAGCAAAATCAGCAAATTAGTAATTAATAGGCAGTTTTACAATGGCATTTCAACTATTCCAAAAAACGCCCTTAGCTTTGCGACAGTTAATGAAAGAAAAAACCCGGTTAGCTATTGCAGTTGCGGGGATTACTTTTGCGGATATGCTGATATTTATTCAAATGGGTTTTGAAAGTGCATTGTTTGACGCAGCCATTCAACCACATCGGAATTTACAAGCAGATTTAGTATTAATTAATCCCCAATTTCAGACCTTATTTTCAGTCAAAAGTTTTTCTAGAGAAAGACTATATCAAGCCTTAAGCTATGACGGTGTAAAATCCGTTAATTCTGTTTATATTGGTACAGGACAATGGCGAAATCCTGAAACGCGAATTGATCGAGCTATTTTAGTTTGGGGTGTAGATCCAAATCAACCAGGATTGAAATTTCCCGAAGTTCAAAAAAATCAAGATGATCTCAAGCAACTAAATCAAGTGATGTTTGATCAAGCCAGTCGTCCAGAATATGGTGCTGTAGGTGATATATTCAAAAAAACAGGCAATTTTGAAACTGAATTAAATAGCAAAGCTGTTAAAGTCAAAGGAGTATTTAGTAATGGTGCTTCCTTTGCGGCTGATGGTAATGTTATCGCTAGTGATTCCACATTTCTGCAAATATTTCCTGAACGTAAAGCAGATCAAATTGAAGTTGGGTTAATTAATCTTCAACCTGGTGCAGATATTGAAAAAGTAAAAACACAACTGAGGAGAGGATTAAATTCAGATCCGAAAAATCCCTTTGTGGAAGTAGGAACACCCGAAGATTTTGCTCAAAAAGAAAAGAATTATTGGGCTAATGGTACAGGAATTGGTTTTATTTTTGGTTTGGGTGTAGGAGTAGGTTTTATTGTTGGTATTGTCATAGTTTACCAAATTCTTTATGCTGACGTTTCCGATCATTTACCAGAATACGCGACTCTTAAAGCAATGGGTTATACAGATACTTATCTTTTAGGAGTTTTAGTACAAGAGGCTTTATTCTTAGCTTTTTTGGGTTATTTACCTGCTTTTTTCCTATCTTTTGGACTCTATCAACTTACTTTTGCAGCCACTCTGTTGCCAATTTCTATGAAAGTAGATAGAGCAATTACAGTGTTTATTTTGACTGTAATTATGTGTAGTGTTTCCGGGGCAATTGCTATGAGAAAACTGCGTTCTGCTGACCCTGCGGATATTTTCTAATCTTATAAGATTAGCAAATGTTTGGGCTAATAATTCAAGGTAAATGTAAATAAAATATGTCACCAAAGTTTACAGCCATTTCTGATCAAAATAGCATGGGTTTAGGTACAGTAATTAATATTTCTCACCTCAATCATTATTTTGGTGAGGGAGTATTAAAAAAACAAGTATTATTTGATATTAATTTAGAGATTAAAGCCGGAGAAATTGTGATCATGACAGGTCCATCTGGATCGGGTAAAACTACCCTATTATCATTGATGGGTGGGTTACGTTCTGCTCAAGCTGGGAGTTTAAAAATCTTAGATCAAGAAATGCGTGGTGCAAATAAAGGCAAATTAACTAAATTGCGTCGTCAAATTGGTTATATTTTTCAAGCGCATAACTTGATGACCTTTTTAACAGCCAAAGAAAATGTGAGAATGTCTTTAGAATTGCATGAAAAATATTTAACTCAAGACATCAACACCAAAGCCATAGGAATGTTAGAAGAAGTGGGTTTAGGTGAGCGGATCGATTACTATCCAGAAAATTTATCAGGTGGACAAAAACAACGAGTAGCGATCGCTCGTGCTTTAGTTAGTCATCCCAAAATAGTATTAGCAGACGAACCAACAGCCTCATTAGATAAACAATCTGGCCGTGATGTTGTAGAATTAATGCAAAAATTAGCCAAAGAGCAAGGGTGTACAATTTTGCTTGTCACCCATGATAATCGGATCTTGGATATAGCCGATCGCATCGTTTATATGGAAGATGGGCAGCTAAAAAGTGATGGTGTAGATTTGTAAAAGTAAATTACTAAATAATAATATAAGACTAATTTTAGCACTTTTTATGTATTTGTACCACACAGAAGAATAAAAGCCCACACCCTAACCTTCACACTCTATTTGTGATACTTTAGAAACAGCATCTGTGTGAATATATATTAACCTAAGTACAATTACTGAAAAGGGCTATGGCAATCTCCCATTACTCAATACTGATTCTGGAGGATTCGCCAGAAGACAGGGTGCGATATTGCCGTTATTTAAATCAGGATCAAGTCGCCACTTATGACTTGATTGAGGCTGCATCAGGATTAGAAGCATTAAGTCAACTGGCGCAAATAACTCCAGACTTAATACTTGTAAACTATCAACTGCCAGATATGGATGGCTTAGAATTTCTGAACCAGTTGCAGTCGCAAATTGGCGAGCAACAAATTCCCCTCATCATGTTAGTCGAGCAGGGGGATGAAGCGATCGCAGTTTTAGCCATGAAAATTGGGATTCATGACTATATAATAAAAAGCCGACTGACTTGTGCTAGACTTTGCCGTGCGGTTCATACCCTGCTAGAAAAAATCCAACTGATACGGCAGATTCGGATACAGAAGAAAGAACTGGAAAAAAGTATCGGGCAAGAGATTAGTAATCAAGCGCAGATTAAAAAAGAATACAAAGAGGTCATAGAAGCTCTCAAAGCCTTAGAAACTAAACTGCTTTTTTATGCAATGGTCGATATAATTTTAATCATGGATAAGCAGGGACGTTATCTCAAGATTGCTTCTACCAATACAGATAAACTTTACCGACCGGCTCAAGAGTTAATTGGTAAGACCGTCCATGAAGTTTTACCCACCCACCTGGCAGATTTGTGTATAACAATTATTCAGAAAACCCTAGCCATACAGCAACCATCAGAATGCGAATACCGCTTACAGATTGCAAATAAAGAACTGTGGTTTAGTGCTAAAGTTTCAGCAATTTCACAAGAAACTGTAATTTGGGCTGCACGAGACATCAGCGCCGCCAAACGCAACGAAATCATTAGCCAACAGGCAGAACAGGCATTTCAAGAAAGTCAAATTCTCTTACAGATGGTCATGGATAGTTTACCTATGGCCATCTTTTGGAAAGACAGAAACAGTCGTTACTTAGGCTGTAATCGTCAGCTAGTGTTAGATGCTGGACTATCTTCTGTTGCAGAAATCATTGGCAAAACTGACTTTGATTTGCCCTGGAAAGAACAAGCACCACTTTATCGGGCTGATGATCACATCGTCATCGAGTCTGGTCAGCCCAAATTTAATATTGAAGAACCTTTCACAAAACATGACAGCCTGACCAGATGGTTACACACTAATAAAATGCCTCTGTACAACCCCAATGGTGAAATTATTGGCGTTTTGTGCAGCTATGAAGATATTACAGAACGCAAGCAGATTTCACAGGCATTACAGGCTAGTGAACAACGCTATGCAACTTTAGTCACATCAGCCCCAGTTGGTATTTACCGCGCTGATGCGGCTGGAAATTGTTTATATGTCAACAATCAGTGGTGTAAAACTACTGGATTGACAATGGAAGAAGCGAGAGGATGGGGCTGGAAAAAAGCCTTACATCCACAAGATCGTGAGCTAGTTGTAGCGGGATGGGAACACCTTGTGCAAACAGGTCAAACCTTTTCTTTAGAATATCGATTTCAGCACCCGGATGGGGTAGAAAGGTGGGTATTTGGCCAAGCCGTTGCAGAACAAAACCCAGAGGGAAAAATCACAGGATATATTGGTACAATTACTGACATTAGTCTTCGGAAAAAGGCAGAATGGGAGCGAGATCGCCTCCTGCAAATTTTAGAAGCACAAAATCATACTTTAGAAGCACAAGTTGCCCAACGTACAGCAGAACTGGAACAAAGCAAAGAACGCTTTCGTAATCTCGTGGAAACATCGAGTGATTGGGTGTGGGAAGTGAATGAATTTGGAATTTACACCTATGCTAGTCCTCAAATTCTTCATGTTTTGGGATATTCCCCCGCAGAAATTTTAGGTAAAACTCCCTTTGATTTAATGCCACCGCTAGAAGCGGCAAGAATATTGACAGAGTTTAGGAAATTCGCCTTAGCTCAAACACCATTTCAATGCTTAGAAAATACTAATCGCCATAAAGATGGAAGACTAATTATTTTAGAGACAAGTGCAGTTCCGATTTTTGATGAAAATAAAAAATTTCGGGGCTATCGCGGTATGGATCGAGATATTACTGCACGCAAACAGGCAGAAATAGCAATTCGTCAAAATGAAGCTCGGTTTCAGAGAATTGCAGCCAATGTACCTGGTGTTATGTATCAATATATTCTCCATCCTGATGGCTCGCATAAATTTGTATATATTAGCGATCGCTGTCGAGAAGTGTATGAACTAGAACCGTCCACAATTTTAGAAGATGCCGATTCTGTCTTTAATTTGACCCATCCAGAGGATTTGCCCTCCTTACACGAGTCTATTGTCCGTTCAGCCTCTTCCTTGCAACAATGGTCATGGGAGGGTAGAGTCATTACCCCATCTGGTCATCTTAAATGGATACGGGGTGTTTCCCAACCGGAACAAGAAGCTAATGGTGATATTTTATGGGATGGAATAATTCTTGATATTAGCGCCCAGCAAGCCGCACTTCTTGAACGCCAACAAATTGAAACTGCACTGCACAAGCTGTCAGGCCGCTTGAATCTAGCCATCAAGTCTGCTCAAATTGGCATCTGGGACTGGGATATTATCAACGATCACCTGGTTTGGGATGAGCGGATGTATGAACTCTATGGGGTAAAACCCTCTGACTTTACAGCCGCTTACCAAGCATGGGAAACAGGCATACATCCCGACGATCTTTTATTGAGTCGAGCCGCTATCCAGCAGGCCATTGCCGGGGAAATAGACTTTGAGCCTGAATTTAGGGTGGTTTGGCCTGATGGCACCATCAAATTTATCAAAGCCTATGCCATCATCCAGCGTGATGATGAAGGAAAAGCACAACGGATGATTGGCCTTAACTACGACATCAGCGGGAGCAAACTGGCACAAGCTGAAATGATCCGCAGTCGGGATTTGCGAGAAGCAATTTTTAATGAATCAGCTGATGCTCTTTTTTTAGTCGATTCAGAAACCGTTAAAACCTTAGACTGCAATCAACGGGCGGTGGAAATGTTTGCCGCTACCAATAAAAATGATCTGATCGGGATTGAAGGACATCATTTACAAAAAGAGCAATTTACTCCCGAAGAGATCCAAAAAATTACGAATGAAATGAATACTTATGGAGTTTGGAGTCGGGAAATTGAATATAAGACTTTTAAAGGTGATTCATTTTGGGGCAGCTTGGCCGCCAAGCAAATTACCATAGCTGATCAAAAAATGAATCTGGTGCGAGTAACAGATATTAGCCAACGCAAACTTACAGAAACTCAACTGCAACAGACAAATAAACAACTTGCTGCTTTTAATGAAGAACTCGCCCGCGCTACCCGGCTTAAAGATGAGTTTTTAGCAAATATGAGTCATGAATTACGCACCCCCCTCAATGTCATTCTCGGTTTATCAGAAGGGTTACAAGATAATGTATTTGGGATGATCAATGACAAACAAAGACGAAGTTTGCAAACCATTGAAAACAGCGGCAAACACCTATTGGAATTAATTAACGATATTTTGGATTTATCAAAAATTGAAGCCGGGCAAATGAAATTAAACTATACTCAGGTAGCCATCAGCCCACTTTGTCAATCCAGTTTGGCATTTATTAAACAACAAGCCTTACAAAAACAAATCCGGCTTGAGGTGAAAATTCAAGCCACTCTGCCAGAACTATTGCTGGATGAAAGGCGCATCCGTCAGGTTTTGATTAACCTACTTAACAATGCTGTAAAATTTACACCGGAAGGTGGGCAAATCACTTTAGAAGTTACCCATCAAAAACTGGCCTCGGAAACAATGATTACATCAGGGCAAAGTTACATTCGTATTGCCGTGATTGATACTGGCATCGGTATCGCTCTAGAAAATCTCAACAAATTGTTTCAACCATTTATTCAAATTGATAGTGCCTTAAACCGTCAATACACTGGAACTGGTTTGGGGCTTGCTCTTGTCAAGCGGATTGTGGAAATACATGGTGGTAAGGTAGGGATCAGTAGTGAACTAGGTGTAGGAAGTTGTTTTACCGTTGATTTACCCTGTGGTAATATCTCTGATGCTGCTTCTGAGTCAGAAAATCAGTCCTCATCTGATTTTGACTCTATTCTCCACGAAAAAGCCCAAGAATCACCTCTAATTTTGCTGGCGGAAGATAACGAAGCTAATCTTTTTACCATTTCTAACTATTTAGTGGCTACAGGATATCGCATCATTGTGGCAAAAAACGGACAGGAGGCGATCACTCTCACCAAAATGCAATTTCCTGACCTCATTTTAATGGATATTCAAATGCCGGGAATAGATGGGCTAGAAGCAATTAGGCAAATTAGACTAGACCTGAAGTTGGCAAATATTCCCATTATTGCCTTGACAGCTTTAGCTATGCCCGGTGATCAGGAAAAATGTTTGGTAGCTGGTGCTAACCACTATCTTCAAAAACCTGTCAGACTTAAGCAACTGGTAAAAATTATTAAACAGTTTTTAGTGGCGAAAATAGGCTTAGTGAAGTTTTTGTATCCACAGCAGCAGGATTAATCGTGGCTATTGTTACGCTTTTCTTTGCTAATACTTTTCGTGGATTTTATATCCGCCAAATTGCCTGGATTCAGGAATATGGCGGACAGTTAGAATTGCTTTACCGTCATCACTATGAAAGAGGAAGATAAATTCTATGCGCCTACCGGATGAACCAGATATTCCCGCACAGATAAACATCGTACCCATGATTGATGTCATTTTTGCAATTTTGACATTTTTCATTATGTCTACTTTGTTTTTAACTCGCTCGGAAGGTTTACCAGTTAATTTACCCAAAGCAGCCACAACAAAATCACAAGCCGCAGCTAAATCAATCACTGTTACTGTAGACCAAACAGGTAACATTAGTTTAGATCGGCAACCTGTTACTCTCAATGCTTTACCGGAAGCAGTGCGGGATTTAATGGGTAATAATCCAGAAGTAGTGGTAATTATTAACGCCGATAAGAATGCTAGTCATGGACAGGTTGTGGGTGTGATGGATCGTTTACGTCAGGTACAGGGCGCAAAATTAGCAATTGCAACAACAGCTAACACTTCACGTAAGTAGGTCAGCGTTAAAAATTGTTGTGATGACAAGGCAGCTATGCTGGAGGGAAGAGGTTTTGAGGGAACTTTATGTTTCATTACATACTTCTGTTTTTTTGCGCCTTTCTACTTAACTCTATTCCAAAACCTTAATTTGTTAATTATAATTATCACTTTGAATTTGTTTGATGATAATTGACTACCTGACATAGTATTCTGGGAGAATGAATCACAGTTTTACCAAAAAATTCTCAGAGGCATAAGTATGACTATTTGGGTAAATGAGCAAATTGATCCATCAGGAATGATTCATGCTTGCATTGCTTGTTGTGATCAGAGTCAAGCTCAAGATTGTCACGAGTCATTTCAAAAAACTTTGACAGATGAGCAAAAAGCAAATGGTTGGGTGGCGCAATTACGTACTGTAGATTCTTGGGATGAAGTGCCAGTCAATGCTTTAAAACTTAATTAATCTAGCCTCAGTCAAGAAACTTAATTATTGTGAATTTAGCAGCAGTTATCATCATCACCAAGGAAGACAAAACAAACTTGCAAAAACCAAATAAATGTAGTGAACTATTCCAGTGTCTGCACTTTCAAGTCAGGCTATCCCATTAATTTAGTTGGTAAAATGGGACAAGCTGTGGAGATTTCCATTCATAATCCTAGTCAGTATATCTGTGCCAACTGCGAACAGATATTACCAGATTGGAAACAGCAACAGTTTTTGTGGGTGGTGGTTGTTTTACAGCAATCAAAATACCCACTTGTAGAAATAACTGGAGAAACAGAGAGAGAAAAAGAACGGTTACGGGAAAAGTTTATGCGGTTTGGCTGTGATGTGGCGTTTAATTTGCGCGATCGCGGCTATTTAACCGATTTAATCGATCCCCGTACTGGTTATCCTTTACTTTCCCATCCCGGACCTGTTCCCCATGATGATACAGCAGTTGCTCAAGCTTTATTAGATTATCCAGTCATTAAAAATAAATGCTGTGTATTAGTGCATCCTGAGTGGGGTACTGCTGTTTATCCCAGTGTGTTGCTTTCCGAAGCACCCCCAGAAATGATTGAATTGGTAACAAAAGCGATCGCTCCTCTGCATGGTTGGAATGATTTAGGATAACAGTAACAGTATATTTCCATTACTAAAAATTACAGATTTTTGTAGGTTTAACCGGGCATTTTTTAGATGTGATGGGGTTATTCTGAAGTTTCAAGGTTTGCAACTTTTTCAGATTTGATAAAGATTGAATATCTTTGATTTTGTTTGATTCAAGAAACAGATAATTTAACTTGGTTAAATTGGCTAAAGGTTTAACATCGCTAATTTGAGTTGAACTGAGGTCAAGGAAGTTGAGATTGGTCAGATTTGATAAAAATTTCATATCACTGATTGGTACAGAAATCAAACTCAAATAAGTTAAATCCCTCATATTTGCTAAAGGCTTGATATCGCTAATTGGATTTTTATCAAGACTTAGATAAGTTAATTTATTGAATTTTCCTAAAGTTTTAATGTCACTAATTTGATTTAATTTCATATCCAAAACAGTCAACTTATTTAAACCAGATAATGGCTTGATATCTCTGATTTGATTGGCACTGATAGAGAGTTCCTGCAAATTCTTCAAATTGGCTAAAGGTTGAATATCAGTGATTTGATTTCCACTCAAACCCAGTAAATTTAAATTATTTAACTTAGACAAAGGTTGAATATCCCTGACTTGACTTTGACTGATGTTGAGAAAATTCAAATTTGTTAAATTAGACAAAGGTTTGATATCGCTAACTTTAGTAGATTCGATGGTGAGTTTATTTAATTTTTCCAAACTAGATAAAGGGTTGATGTCACTGAGTTGATTTGACTTTAAGTAAAGTTGACTAAGATTTATCAAACTAGATAAAGGTTTAAGATCAGTGATTTGATTGGAGTCAAGAGAGATGTTAGTAAAATTAGTCAGGGTTTTATTAGCCTGATTGCAATCTTGTGTTTTAGCAATGGCTAATAATGCGTCAACTGTGCGTTTTGTTTGTGGAGGTAAAGTTGATTTCTGTTGACACCATTGTGTAAAAGTTTTTGGTGTTTTCTCAGGTTTAGCCATAGCTTGTGTGATCAAAGATGCCAAATTCCAAGCAAATATAGTACCAATAGCTAAGGTGAATTTGAGATTCATGGTTTGTATTGATTGAGTAGATTTTTTTACTGTCTCCCAAAATATAACTAATCACACCCGGTAATATAATTACACTAGATGCCAGTTTCTAAACTGGTATAAATCTGGTATAAATATATAATTTATATAATTTATATAATTTATATTATTTATATAATTTATATATTTATATATGTCCATTACTAAAAGCTACAATTATTGGGTTCGATAGGGCATTTTTTAGAAATAAGCGGGTTATTCTGAACACTCAGAAACTGCACTCTTTTCAAAGTAGATAAAGATTGGATATCGCTGATTTTATTTTTGGAGAGGAAGAGAAACTCCAAATTTGTCAGATTAGATAGAGGTTTGACGTTGTTGATTTTATTTGATTGTAGGCTGAGAGTGATTAATTTTTTCAGCGTAGATAAAGGTGTAACATCACTGATTTGATTTAGGTCAAGTCGGAGATCATTTAATTCTGTAAGATTAGATAAAGCTTTAACATTACTAATTTTATTAGCAAAGAGGTTGAGGAAAATTAAGTTTTTCAAATTAGATAAAGGCTGAAGATCACTGATTTGATTGTGACCAATATCAAGATGAGTTAAGTTTTTCAAATTAGATAAAGGCTTGAGATCCTTGATTTGATTTCCTCTCAGAGTGAGATAAGTTAAATTATTTAAATTCGACAAGCTTTTGATGTCATTAATTTCATTGGCATCGATCCAGAGAGTATTTAATTTAGTCAGACTTGATAAAGGTTTAATATCTCTGATCTTATTGCCATTTAGATAAAGAGAAGTTAAATTAGTCAGATTGGATAAAGGCTGGATATCGCTAATTTTATTGGTGATCAGGTGAAGAGAAATCAAATTAGTGAGACTTGATAAAGGTTTAAGATCGCTGATTCGTTTTTCTCTCAGGTTTATTTTCTGAAGTTGCGTAAGGGTTTGATTAGCCTGATTGCAATCTTTAGTTTCGGCAATTTCTAATAATACGTCAACTGTGCGTTTTGTCTCTGGAGGTAAAGTTGATTTTTGTTGACACCATTCTGTAAAAGTTTGGGGATTTTTCAGAGGTGCAGCCATAGTTTGTGTGTTCAAAAATGCTAAAGTACAAGTCAATATAGTACCAATAGCTAAGGTAAATTTGAGATTCATTGGTTTGTATTGATTGAGTAGATTTTTTTACTGTCTACCAAAATATAACTAATCACACCTGGTAATGTAATTACACTAGATGCCAGTTTCTCAAGTGGTATCAATATTTATGCTTATCTCTTTCATGAAAGTTCATTATTTTTTGGTCGTCGCAGTTGCTGAGAATTAATTGGACCAAGGACTTGATTTAAACTCCGCAGTTGTTCAGCCGTACCCATACAAATTAGAGTATCTCCTGACATTAAAATAGTATCTCCAGTTGGTCCACCGATGAGATTACCATCAAGACGACGAATAGCTAAAACTAATGCGCCGGTTTGCGATCGCAACTTCGCCTTTTGTAAACTTTGACCCACAAAGGGACAGTTAGCTGGATTGAGTAAAAATTCTTCCATATACAACTGACGGTCTGAACCAGAAAGAATCCCATCCACAAAGTCTAAAACCTGGGGTCTGAGTGCAGCAGCAGCCATGCGTTTACCTCCGGTAATATAGGGAGAAATCACCGCATCAGCACCGCCCCGTTGTAACTTTTGTAAAGCTTCCTCTGTACTTGCCCTGGCGATCGCCCGAATCTGAGGATTCAGAGTTTTTGCTGATAAAACAGTGTATAAATTTTCAGCATCAGAAGGCAAAGCTGCCACAATACAAATTGCGCGTTCAACGCCAACCTTCAACAAAGTCTCATCCAAAGTCGCATCACCTTGATAAGCAGTATAACCTTGTGATTCAGCATTCTGCACAGATTCAAACTCAGAATCAATCACCACAAAAGATACAGCCTCAGCCCGGAACTCCTTAGCAATTTGTCGCCCAGTCCGACTAAAACCACAGATGATATAATGTCCTGATAATGATTCCATTAAACGCCTTTGTTGTCTGAGTCGAATCCCTTCTTGAAAATAGCCTTCAATCACCGCTTCTGTAAATCTATTGACAATGTAACCAATATTGATTACACCCATTAAAATCAAAGCAATAGTAAACAACCTTCCCCGGCTACCTAGCGGGTGAATTTCTCCATATCCGACAGTAGCTAAAGTGATGACTGTCATGTAAGCTGCATCTTGCCATGACCAGCCCTCTACCAACCAATACCATACAGTACCAATTATAAAAACCAACACCAAGGCTAAAGCCCCAGCCATTAACTCTTGTTGAATCCGCTTATATTTATCTTCCAGGGTAGAATACACAGGCAACTAAAAATTAAAAATTAAAAATTAAAAATTGAAAATTGAAAAAACGTAAGGATTAAGAACACAGAATTGAGTAGCAATCAGCCTTTTCAAGACTAACTTGATCATTTCCTAAAAAACTTGCTCCTCTACCTTGCTGATGTCAGTCAATATTCTGACTCCTGACTCCTGACTCCTGAATTTTTACACAAAAACTTCTACTTCATCCTAGAGGAAATTTTGAAATTTTGATGAAAAACTGGTAAATAGAGTATAGGATTAAAAATTTCAGGAGGTGCGGTAGTGAGTAGCCAAAGTCTAGTTGAACAGCCGATAATCCCCTCAGACATCAATGAATTTAATACAGATAGTTTTAATCAAGCTGTGATGTCTACCTACGGACGGTTTCCCATTGCTTTAGAAAGGGGTGCAGGTTGTCGCGTGTGGGATACCCAAGGTAAGGAATATTTGGATTTTGTGGCGGGAATAGCCACTTGCACTTTAGGACACGCCCACCCAGTCATGGTAGAAGCGGTAACACGCCAAATCCAAAAACTGCATCATGTCTCTAATTTGTACTATATTCCCGAACAAGGTGAGTTAGCTAAATGGATTGTCGATCATTCTTGTGCAGATCGGGTGTTTTTCTGCAATTCTGGGGCTGAAGCCAATGAAGCCGCAATCAAACTAGCGCGAAAATACGCCCACACAGTCCTAGAGATTGCCCACCCCATCATTTTAACTGCCAATGCCAGTTTTCACGGACGGACTTTAGCAACTGTCACTGCTACCGGACAACCAAAGTATCAAAAGCATTTTGATCCTCTAGTCCCTGGTTTCCATTATGTCAACTATAACGATATTAGGTCAGTTGAAGCTGCTGTAACTGAATTAGATGAAGGTAATTATCGCGTCGGTGCGATTTTAATTGAACCCTTGCAAGGAGAAGGCGGGGTACGTCCTGGGGATGTGAAGTATTTCCAAAGGTTGCGGCAAATTTGCGATGAAATCGGCATTTTATTGATTTTCGATGAAGTGCAAGTGGGGATGGGACGTAGCGGTAAATTATGGGGTTATGAACATTTGGGAGTAGAACCGGATATTTTCACCAGTGCTAAAGGACTGGGTGGAGGTATTCCCATCGGTGCAATGATGAGTAAAAAATTCTGTGATATTTTTGAACCTGGAGAACACGCTAGTACATTTGGTGGAAATCCTTTTGTTTGTGGTGTGGCTTTAAGTGTTTGCCAAACTTTAGAAAAAGAGAATATTTTAGAGAACGTTCAAGAACAAGGCGCACATTTACGAGAAGGATTAAAAGCGATCGCTCTCAAATATCCTCAGCATATCTCAGAAGTGCGCGGTTGGGGTTTAATCAACGGTATGGAAATAAAAGTAGACTCTTCTTTAACTGCGGCTGATATCGTCAAAGCTGCTATGGATGAGGGTTTATTATTAGTACCTGCTGGTCCCAAAGTCGTCCGGTTTGTACCTCCTTTAATCGTCACTGAGGCAGAAATCAATCAAGCACTGCACTCTGTAGAAAAGGCTTTAGCTAAACTCACAGCATAATTCGTAAGAGTGCCTCCAGCACGCTACACGAAACTAATTCGTAATTCGTAATTTATAATCCTAAAATTACGAATTTTTTTATTTCCAAAGTGATCAAAGTGCTAGAAAAGAGATTATATGTTATGGCGTTGGCCGCAGACGGAGATCAAACAATAGCTTAATCTATAATTAGGGTTTGCTGATAGCTGGCATAGCTCCAACCAATTTCATTTATAGCAATTCCCATTCAAGTGAGGTACAAGCAATAATAATTAAACGCAGATGGACGCTGATAAACGCGGATAATTTTGTAATTCATTAGACTAGGAAATGCTATATTTAAATTTCAACTAATTATTTTAATTGCTATGAAGCTGTTGGACATTTACAGCAGATTTCATTCATGAAGGGTACAAACTGGAATCATCAAACTCTTGTGGTGCGGTCTGGAAAGCCCGCTAAATGTGTACCTCATATCTTCGGAAACTGCTGTAACTTGCTTATGAATGAGAATTAAAAATCTTGTGGGGTGGGCATTCTGACCGCTCTGGTGATGCAAATTAAATGTTGATCAGCTTACCTCACCAACTGCATAGCATCATTAAAAAACTGACGACATAAACCTTTAGTAACTAAAATTGTCGTCAACAAATTGACCACAGCCACCATAAAAATAATCAAAATCTCATAAGATACAGCCTCTAAAGCAGATACTCCAGCTAATAACTGTCCACTGGTGAAACTAGGTATTGTCACCATACCAATCAGCATCATTTGATTGAGAGTAGGAACAAATGCGGCTTTAATTGCATCTTTGCGGTATTGACTTACTGCTTGCTGGGGAGTTGCACCTAAACTGAGGTGAGTTTCTATTTCCGTGGGAAATTGGTTAATAGCACTCACAAGCCGTTCTCCTGCCACTGCTGCGGCGTTCATAGCATTACCGATTAATATACCACCAAGGGGAATTAAATAACGTGGTTCATACCATCTGTCTGGTTGGATAATCAGAAAGTTGGTGTAAAGCAACGTTAAAGACGTACTCGCAAAAATTGCTACCCACACTAAAGGCAGTACCAGGGGAATTTTTTGGCTGATACGATTTCGTGCGACAATCGCCGTAATTGTGAGAATGATTGTTAGAATTCCCACAACAGCCCAAACATTGTCAACAGCAAAAATGAAGTCTAAAACGTATCCTAATACTATAAGTTGGAGGATGGTTCTACCGGTGGCTAATGCTAAGTTTAATTCTAGTCCTAACTTTTCCCAAGCAGATAAACCAATAGCGATCGCCATTAAAGCCACAGCTAAAACCAAATCCACAATATCCAGTTTAATTAAATCCGGCATAGTTTCTCTATTTCCTGAGATAGTCTACTGAAAACAGCCTACACAGGAATAATAGAAAATTCCATTAGCAAACATCACCCTTAAAAGGGTATCTTTTGTATCTGCCAATAAAATAAGAACTATGATCCAAAGTGTAAATTCCGTCCCCGCATTTGATATAAAACAGCAATATGCCTCTATTGAAACAGAAGTAAGTAGTGCTGTTCTTGAAGTTCTCAGTTCTGGCCGTTATATTGGCGGTCCAGCAGTGGAAGGCTTTGAACAAAAATTTGCTGCTTATCATGGCGTAAGTGAATGTGTAGCTTGTAACTCTGGGACTGATGCCCTATATTTGGCGTTACGGGCGCTAGAAATTGGTGCAGGTGATGAGGTTATTACTACACCTTTCACCTTTTTTGCTACAACTGAAGTTATTACTGCTGTAGGTGCAACACCTGTTTTTGTTGATATTGATGCCACTACCTTTAATTTAGATGTCACCCAAATTGCAGCAGCGATCACGCCCAAAACTAAAGCTATTATGCCAGTCCACCTGTTTGGTTTACCAGTGGATATGACAGCTTTAATGGCGATCGCTCAATCTCATAATTTAGCAGTAATTGAAGATTGCGCTCAAGCCACCGGTGCAACTTGGGGTGAGCAAAAAGTTGGCAGCATTGGACACATTGGTTGTTTTAGTTTCTACCCAACTAAAAATCTCGGTGGTTGTGGTGATGGTGGTGCAATTACAACTAATGATAGTGCGATCGCTGCTAAATTAAGAGTATTACGAGAACATGGCAGCAAAGTTAGATACATTCATGAAGAAATAGGTGTCAACAGCCGTTTAGATGCCATCCAAGCAGTCATCCTGCAAATTAAACTGCGCTATCTAGACACCTGGAATAAACAAAGGCAACAAATAGCTGCTTATTATTATCAATACCTCAGTCAAATTCCTGGTATCATTCCACCCCAAGAATTATTAGGGGGAGTAGGAGTCTGGAATCAATATACCATCCGCGTTTCCAGCGAAGATAGAAATGGTGCAAGTTCCAAATATCGGGACTGGGTGCGGACTCAACTGCAAGAAAAGGAAGTAAGCACCATGCTTTACTATCCCCGTCCTTTGCATTTGCAGCCAGTTTATGAAAATCTAGGCTATCAACCGGGACAATTACCAATATCCGAACAAGCTTGTCATCAGGTGATATCTTTACCCATGTTCCCAGAACTGACACAGGAACAGCAGGATAAGGTCATTTATGCCTTGAAAGATTGTTTAAGCTAGGGAACAGGGGACTGGGGACTGGGGACTGGGGACTGGGGACTGGGGACTGGGGACTGGGGACTGGGGACTGGGGACTGGGGA
>RDYJ01000202.1 GCA_004293145.1 Nostocales cyanobacterium
AATTCTAAAGCTGTACTACTGACTAATTGCCATTTTCCAGATAGACAATGATTGATAATTTCTAAAATTGCTTCAGTTTCTAACCTAATTCGCCATTGGGTTTGGTCGTCAAAAGGACGATTAAGACAACAAACATCTAAATATATTCTATATTGTTTATTCATATTTTTAGAACATTGTGTTAAAAATGTTATTATTAATTATTAGTATCTATAACTAGCTTCATGAAATTATCTCAAAAATTTCCTCATCGGTGTAAAGTGTTTCATTCTTTTGCATTAAATAAGAACGCAATACACGGAATTTGTGTGTAAAGATGTAGTCCTCAATAGCTTTACCAACTAAACTATCAGCAGATATACCTTCAGTTTGGGTAATTTCTAAAAGTGCTGCTTTCAGTTCTGGAGTAATAGTAATGGTTAGGGTATCTTGCATATTTTATCAGCGAGCTACATAGTTAATTATACAATATATCTTGCTACCATATCTATTTTGCAGAAATAAAATCAAAAATTTACTTCTTTAACCAACATGAAAACATCTACCGACAGACAACGCACCCTAGAAATGGCTTGTATTTCTCAACTCGCTTACGTCGCCTATAAACAAGGAAATGATATAGTTAGCGATATCCTAAAAACAGGTACTCCATCATTTTTCCCAGCATATCAAACCATAGAATTTATCTCAGCACCACGTCCTTTAAGTGATACCGATGAATTAGTTTGTTGTGGTTTACTCCTATCCACAGAAAATGATATTGTCATTGCTATTAGAGGTACAGAAAGATTAGATGATTACTTCTTTAACTTACTAGCATTCCCCAATTCAGAAGCAATTCACTCCGGTTTTAATCTTTATGTTAAAAGTTTCTGGCAGCAATTACAAGACTTTATTCAAAGACAAGAAAATGCCAACAAAAATATTTTCGTAACTGGACATAGTTTAGGCGGTGCTGCGGCTACATTAATTACTAAACGAATTAGTGAAACCGAATTAAAACCTATTGCACCTTATACATTAGAAACTTATACATTTGGCGCACCACCAGTTAGCACAATAGAATTAATTCTTGATACTCCCATATATAGATTTAGAAATATCGGTGATTTCATTCCTAACTTACCGAAAATTATCGCTGTTTTATTAAATAGAATCCCAGGAATTAAACAAGTAATTATTAATTGGAAACCAGAACTATTAAAAACACTGACTGATTATTCTCATGTCGGTAATGAATATTGTCTGAATAAAAAACATGAAATCATTGAACAAACCGAAGCTAACTTACCTAATCTTCAATTGATATTGCAAATTTCCAGTTTATTAGCTTCACAATTAAAATCACCATCTCAAGCAGATATTAATAAATTTCGGTTGTTAATAAACACCTTAATTCAAACCTCATTAGAGGAACATCGCGCCATTAAATATGTAGAAAGAATTAGTTTTGGTAAACTTCCGCCTTATATTTCTAATTTCAATGATGATGAGGAGTAAAATAGAAATTATAAAAGATGAGAAAATCCATAACAGAAATTTCACCTGTACAGATAGATGTTAATATGAAAGTAAAAGTAGTGATTCAGCGACTAGAAGCTGATGGTTGGTATTTAGCAAGAACTAGAGGAAGTCACCGACAGTTTAAACATCCTGATAAACTTGGTACTGTTACAGTTTCCGGTAAACCTAATATTGACGTACCAATTGGTACACTAAAAAGTATATGGAAACAAGCACAATTGGAGGAAGAATAATGCGTTATACAGTAGTAATTGAAAAAGGAAATACCAGTTATGGTGCTTATGTTCCCGACTTACCCGGTTGTATAGCTGTAGCTGAAACATTAGCAGAAGTTCAACAACTAATTGTAGAGTCCATAGAATTTCATATAGAAGGTTTAATAGAGTCAGGTTTACCAATTCCCCAACCTACAAGTATTGCTCAAGAAGTTGAAGTTTTAATTTAAGTATAGCAATCCTAAATGATTCATGAACACTTTCTGTTCCCTGTTCCCTGTTCCCTGTTCCCTGTTCCCTTTCCCCACTGATAAGTTCTGAACTCAAATAGGATGCATTAAATAAGAACGCAATGCACGGAATTTGTGAGTAAAAATATAGTCTTCAATAGCTTTACCAACTAAACTATCAACAGATATACATTCAGATTGAGTAATTTCTAAAAGTGCTGCTTTCAGTTCTGGAGTAATAGTAATAGTGAGAATATCTTGCATATTTTATCAGCGATTTACATAATTAATTGTACAATAGACTAGCTATATCTATGTTTTCATGAATTCGTTTACAAATCAAATACGACTGTTTTATGAGAATTGCTATTGTTAATGATTTAATCATCGCCGTGGAAGCACTACGGCGCATTTTATCGAAAGTACCAGAATATGATTTAGCTTGGATCGCTTATGATGGTGTGGAAGCTGTCGCTAAATGTGCAGCAGATACCCCAGATTTGATATTAATGGATGTAGTCATGCCCAATATGGACGGGGTAGAAGCTACACGCCACATTATGAGTCAATCGCCCTGTGCTATTCTCATGGTGACAGCTAGTGTCAATCGTTATGCAGCTAAAGTATTTGAAGCAATGGGCTATGGAGCTTTAGATGCTGTGAACACACCAGCTATTAATTTAGGTGAGCCTACAGAAAGTAGCAACAGACTACTGAAAAAAATATCCACTATTGCTAGATTAATCGGTAAATCATCCCGTGGGCGATCGCAATTTGAAACATCATTAAAACCGAAAACTTTCCCACAACCACAACAACCTTTAATAGTCATTGGTTCTTCTACCGGTGGTCCCCAAGCATTAGTAACCATTCTCTCCCAGTTTCCTCGCAATTTAAACGCTGCTATTGTCATTGTTCAACACCTTGATGCTCAATTTGCTCAAGGTTTCGCTAGTTGGTTAAATGAACAAATTTCTTTACCAGTTCATCTTGCTATGTCCGGTTATCTCCCACAACCCGGTAAAGTCCTAATAGCAGGTACAAATCATCACCTGGTGATGCGTGCAGATCAAACCCTTGACTATCAAGAAGAACCTCTAAATAGTTTCTATCATCCCTCCGTTGATGTCTTTTTTCAAAGTGTGGCTAAATATTGGCAGGGTAACGGTGTGGGAATGTTGCTGACGGGTATGGGTCGAGATGGCGCTCAAGGGTTAAAATTGCTACGGGATATGGGTTGGCACACTATCGCCCAAGATAGCAAAACCTGTGTCGTTTATGGAATGCCAAAAGCCGCAGTAGAATTAGGCGCAGCGTTACAAATTTTACCAGTTGAAGCGATCGCATCAGCCTGTACAAAATTCCTAACCAGATAGCCATAAAAACTTGAACTACTTTAACACTCAGCTATAAAACCCTGTTGTTACCAGGGGAAAGTAAATAAATTTTGTTCTTTCTAAGAAATTAGATTAATCAAGTAAAATTACTGGAAAATTCTATTTTAACTCTTGAAAATTGTTCAAAAAATACCAATAATTACGTAAAGAAATTGGTAAAATAAACTAACTTTCTCAGGAAAGTCAACAGTAATATTTTGTTTACGAATTGCAAACTAAAGCTTCTGTTTAATATTTATTTAGGTTATGATGCGATTATGGTAAAAAAATTATACTTACAAATTCTAAAAAGACTATAATTATGAGGAGCTATGAGGAGCTATGAAAATGATATCCACATCTACAGCCCTCCCGCTAACACCACCAACAGCCGAGAAATTATCTTATCTTTACGCAACTTTTCCAGGCTAGACCAAGCTGATAAAAAAGCTGTGAATATTCATGAAGGTATCGACAGTACGATTTTAATTTTAAACCATCGTCTAAAACAAGAAATTGAAGTTATTAAACAATACAAAGATTTACCTTTAGTTGAATGTTATCCAGCCCAACTAAACCAAGTTTTCATGAACATTCTCAGTAATGCTATTGATGCTTTGTTAGAACAAGCAGAACAAAAACAAAAACAAATAACTATTAAAACAGAAACAACATCCTCTAAGAAAATAAAAATTACCATTGGAGATAATGGACCTGGCATTAGTCCAGAATTACAAAGTAAAATATTTGATCCCTTTTTTACAACGAAACCTGTCAACAAAGGAACAGGTCTAGGACTAGCAATTAGTTATCAAATTATTGAAAAACACCAAGGCAACATTTACGTCTGTTCTGATCCCAGTTGCGGTACAGAATTTGTCATAGAAATTCCTATGGAACAGATTACTTAATCAGTTATCAGTTGTTAGTCTCTTTACTGTCACCTGTTCCCTCAATATGGGAGTTTTACGTGAGGTGATGTAGTAATATTTTTAGGTAAAATCTGGGTTGGAATATAGCAATAGAGGAAAGTATCATAAAACATGAATTATGAAGTTGGATTTGCCAAAATCTGTATGCTTCACAATTCAGGTTTTATTAGCTCTCATGGTGAAGTCAAGCTTTAACAGTCATTTGAGTTTTGAGTTAGGTGATCATAACTCAAAACTCAAAATTTCAGAAATCAGTAGCTCATTTAAGCCATTTGATTTTCAATCGCCCACCGTGCTAATTCAGTACGGTTGTGGAGATTGGTTTTACCGAGCATATTGGAAACATGGCTTTCAACGGTACGCTGACTGACATTTAATTCTTCAGCGATTTCCCGGTTAGCTAAACCCCTAGCAACAAACTGTACTACTTTCAGTTCAGTGGGGGTCAACTGCACATCAAAGGGAACTTGGATACGGGAACCGTTTTCCCCTCCCTTGGTTTGATGTTCTTTCCAACGGATAGTTTGCTTGAGTGAAGATTCTACTTGTGCAACGAGTTCTTCTGGTTCAAAGGGCTTGACCATATATACATCAGCCCCTTTATTCAGACCTTTAACTCGGTCTGCACTTTGCCCCTTGGCTGACAGGAACAGAACAGGTATCCAGCTAGTGCGTTCATTTTGCCGTACTTGTTCCACAAATGTGTACCCGTCCATTTCCGGCATCATCACGTCACAGATGATCATGTCTGGAACATCATGTTCTAAAATATCCAGAGCTTCTCGTCCATTTTCCGCCGTGATGACTTCGTAGCCCCGGAATTCTAAGTAATCCTTCACCAGCAAAATGAGGTTAGGGTCGTCATCAATCAATAGAAGTCGTTTGTGATCTTTCATGCTGGACTCTTTCATAGCAGTGGCACTTGTCGCGCTTCGATCCATCAAGGTCTTGAATAGTTATCCTCTATGGTGGATTATGTGAGATGTTGGGCAAAACAAAACTTACACAAATTGTTCCTTTTTAGAGCGTATTGGAATCCACTTGAGAACAGTTTGTTGTTTGCTTCCTGCTTCTACCAAGCCCGTCGGCGGGTCTTGTCCACAGGCGTAAATTCCGCGCTGGCTGCACGTACTCTCTTTCCCACTTAACTTGCCTTTGTTGCTTGTTGTTGTGAAAGTGGTGGTCACTCTTAACATACTACTAGTAACTTCATAGCAAAAGTCTAGTAAGGATACGGAGAGCAATAGTATTTATAATGCGCTATTATATATTCCTTTGAAAGAGGCGGGTCAAAAAACCTGATTAAATCATAATCTGTCTAGTTGACAAGTTCAGTATTTAACTGAAGATGACCCTAACTCACAACTCACCCGCACTTTCATTTGTTTACTGTTGCTCTACATATATCCTTTGAATGTTAAGCCCCGATTGAGAGGTTCACAAGAAACCAAGGAAGTTTCTGGCAAAAAATGAGGAAAAAGGCTTGTGCTTCAACCACCATCATGCCAATAAGTGTTCTGGGATGATCGGCTCAATGACTTCCGGTTTGTTTGGCTATAGTTCATAAAACCATAGACAATTATCTCAGGGTTTACTTCATTAGGTTTTGCCTAACAGGGTGTTAGCGCTCGCGGAGCGTGCCGTAGGCATAGGCAGCACTACACACCTTCTATCCCTTGGCTAATAGCTGTCGGGACTACTTAATTCACATCACGTGCCTAATTGTTTGATTATCTCCCTAAATCAATTTTGGCGGGGAAATAGAACAGAGGCTTGGACTTGGGTTAAGCGTTTTACCAGAGGTAGCGTGTTATTTCAGGAATTTCAACCCATTGATTTGAGAACACCGACTATGAAGGCGTAAAAATGTTTATTTATGCCTGTTATAGCCTATGCCTGACTATAAATCAATTAAAGTTGTGTAATACCAAACCGCATCTGGGTAAACTACCATTATCTGCCTAGAACAACAAATACGCAAGCACTTGGTTTTAGTTCTGAAGATGGGAGTCAGATGATTCTCATGCAGCTGGTTGAGATGTTGCTTATTGAGTCACGCTTTCCAGCATTCCCAGGATTTCAGACTAGCCTATTTTGACCGGAAGTGACTAACTTCTGCTCAGAACAAACACAAACCTGTTTGGTGAAAATTTGCCAGTCCTAGAGCTTCCACACAATTACTTAGGGCTTTAAGTTCCTCTGCTTTAGTGGTTTTGAGGATTGGATGGCTGTTTTGACTCACTGTATTGTTACTCATTAAGCGGTTCCCTGATTACAGTTCTATAACAATTTCCCAGCTTTGGAAATAAAAGTTGTCCATATAAAAATATTCACTACTTACGCAACAGAACCAGACAACTACGGGAATTAGGCATTTATACTTTTTAACTGGTCATTGGTCATTGGTCATTGGTCATTGGGCAAAGTATTCGCTCTTTCCTCACCTGCCCCCTGCCCCCTGCCCCCTGCCTTAGTTCGGAAACCCGTACAGAAAGACTTGTTGCCATTTGTCGCTGCTTTTCGGTAGATTAGCACTCAGGAGTTGAGAGTGCTAACAAGCGAGAAAAAATTAAAATTATGGCAGCCGTATCTCTAAGCGTATCTACAGTTAAACCTTTGGGCGATCGCGTTTTCGTAAAAGTGACCGCCGCTGAAGAAAAGACCGCAGGTGGTCTATATTTGCCCGACACCGCTAAGGAAAAACCCCAAGTAGGCGAAGTAGTAGCCCTTGGACCTGGCAAGCGGAATGATGACGGTAGCCGTCAAGAATTGGAAGTGAACGTTGGCGATAAAGTGCTGTACTCCAAGTACGCTGGCACCGACGTTAAGCTCGGCACTGAAGAATATGTACTGCT
>RDYJ01000203.1 GCA_004293145.1 Nostocales cyanobacterium
GTTATAGAATGGGAAAAAGCCGATCGCAGTCCAAATATAATACAGCAAATTGTTGACTGGGATTGGCTTTTTCCCATTCTATAACCTGCCAAAGTCGCTGCATCAAAAATGCTCGATTGGGCAGTTTGGTTAAGGAATCTTGAAATGCCATCTTTGCCAGTTGAGAATTAGCAATTTCTAGCTGTTGCGTACGTTCATTAACCCGTGCTTCTAGTTGTGAATTCAAGTCAGAAATTGTTTGTTGAGCTTTAATAATACTTAACTGATTTTGCACCCGTGCTAACACCTCTTCCAAATGAAATGGCTTAGTAATATAGTCCGCCCCACCTACTTGAAAAGCCTGAACTTTATCGCTAATGTCATCGGCTGCACTTAGGAAAATGATGGGAATAGAGGCAGTTTTTGGGTGAGATTTTAGTTGTTGACAAACTTCATAGCCACTCATATCAGGCATTCTCACATCCAACAAAATCAAACTGGGTTGAGCCGCTTCCACAGTAGTTAAAGCCATTGCCCCACTAATGGCTTTACGGGTTTGGTATCCATGCCGCTCTAAAATGCTAGATAGAAGGCGAATATTTTCTAAAACATCATCAACAACTAGAATGTTGATCAGATTTTTTGGTGATTTAATCTGATTTTCTTGCCCGTTATTACTCATAACCTTACTTCAACTCAAAAACAGGGAACTGGGGATTGGGGATCGCTAACAGTGATAACTGATAACTGTTAACTGTTAACTGCTTGAGTTAGTGTCATTAATTGGTCAAATTGATAAGTTTCAATCAATTTGGTTAAAGCTGCAATTAAAGCAGTATGTTCAGCAGGTATTTGTTCAATAATTTCCAGACATCTGCTATCATTACCTTGGGCAGAAGCAAAATATAATTCAGAAATCCAATCATTTGGCATGATTGATAGAGAAGTATGATCAAAAATATACTGCGATTGGTGATCTAATGACTTGGGTTTGATTTCACGCACAGAATTTGATTCATGCAGGTATACAATTTGCAGATGGTCGGCTAAGGTTGCTAAAATTTCTTCTCGACGGAATGGTTTGCTGACAAAATCGTCACAGCCAGCAGCAAAAGTATCCTGTCGTTGTTCAGTAAAGGCGCTGGCAGTGAGGGCAATGATTTTTGTGTGTTGGGGTTTTCCTTGGGAATGCAATTGTTGTTCCCAACTGCGAATTTGTCGAGTCGCTGCATAACCATCCAGAATGGGCATTTGCATATCCATAAAAATCAGGTGAGGTTGCCACTCTTGCCAAAGTGCGATCGCTATTTGTCCATTTTCCGCTTCCTGCACTTCCAAACCTAAATTAAACAAAACTTGTCTGAGTAACAATCGGTTAGTAGCATTATCTTCAGCAATCAAAATGCGGTTGTTCTGTCCCGCAGCAATACCAACTACATCATCAAGGGTGACTGAATCAGAACTAGGACGCGCTTGAACCAAACCAACTTGAATGTAACACTTAAAACAACTACCCTGACCTGGTTGACTATTAACAATAATTTCGCCACCCATTAATTGTACAAACTTCTGACTAATCCGCAGTCCTAAACCTGTACCTTCTTTTGATTTCTGTCCAGCGCGTGTTTGTTGAAATGCCTGAAATAAATCACCCAGTTCTTCTGGGGCAATACCGGGACCTGTATCTTCCACTTCAAAGCAAAGATTGGTGATGCAGGATTTTTGATTGGGAACTAAGGATGGAGTGATGAATATTTCTCTTCTGCTTTCTTCCTCTTCTGTAACTCGCAAAGTTATACTGCCTTTGTCAGTAAACTTAATGGCATTACCTAGTAGGTTAATTAATACCTGACGCAGTTTATTCTCATCAGTTTTAATATACTGCGGTATTGAAGGATGAATATAAAAACTCAGTTCTAAACCCTTAGATTGAGCTTTGAGTTGTAGCATGACTATCAAACTGGAGACCAATTTGTGTAAATCAAACTCTGTTTCACAAAGGGTGGTTCTACCAGCTTCAATTTTAGACATCTCCAGCACATCATTAATTAGTGCTAACAAATGTTCACCACTGTTATTGATAATTTCCACATACCGTTGATGATCCATAGTTAAGGATTGATCCTGCTGCATCAACTGGGTAAAGCCAAGAATGGCATTTAGGGGTGTCCGTAGTTCATGACTCATGTTAGCCAGAAACTCGCTTTTAGCGCGGTTAGCAGCGTCGGCTACCTCTTTGGCCGCCTGTAGTTCATCTGCTTGTTGTTGGGTTTTAGCAAATAGTTCCGCCTGTTGTACAGCCACTCCCAATTGATTACCTATTTGAGTAACTATTCCTATTTCTGCCTCTTGCCAATTTCGGGGGTTGCCATTTTCATAAACTGCTAACAAACCCCATAGTTCCTGTCTACAGAAAATGGGGGTAATAATATAAGCCCGTGCTTCCAGTTCTTCAAGAAAACTGAGATAACAGGAATCAAATCCAGCAGTGTAAATATCGCTAATACAACAATAGCTATTTTTTTTGCGTAATGCCCCACCTTGGTTTTCTTGTAAATAGGTATCACGGGTTAATACCTCAGCACTGCCCAGTTGAATTGTTAAGCAGTTGGGTTGATCTACAGCTACTTGGGTGATTTTTGGGTCGTTTCTTCGTCCTGGTAATAGGGGACTCCAATGGGCAGAGACAGACTCAGATACTAATTTCCCACTCCAGTCCGGTTCAAAGTGGTAGATAAGCACCCGATCACATTCCAAAGCTTGCCGTAATTCAGTGGTGGTGACATTGAAAATAGATTCTAGATTTAAGGTTTGGCGCATTCGTAAAATTATGCCATTGATGGCTTTTTCCCTTTCTGCCATCACCCTTAATGCTGCTTCTGCCCCAATACGCTCATTAATTTCACTAGCTAAGGCATTGTTAGCAGATACGAGTGCCGCAGTGCGTTCATTCACCCGTAATTCTAGATTTTCATAAGCTTGGCTTTTTTCTTCTTCTGCCCATTTACGTTGTAATTCAGCAGTTGCTCTAGCCGCAAAAACATTAAGGAGTATTTTTGTTCGCTCATCCGTTATGAACGGTTTAACATCAATAATGCAGAGATTACCCAATACATTCTCATCTATATCGAGTAAGGGTACACCCACGTAGCTTTGAGCTTGCATTTGTTTGAGTAATGGGGCATTGGGAAACAATTCCTGTAAATTATTGGTATAAGAATGCAGCGTTTTTTCCTCAATTGCCACTTGGCAAGGAGTACCCGCTAATTCATATTCAATGTTATCTGCTAAATCAGAAACACACCAAAGTGCCAAAGTCTGCAATTTTGACAGGGAATGATCGGTTGTTTCTGAAAGCATCACGTAACTTACATCCAAGGCTTTAGCTAAGTTTTGCACCAGAGCCGGAAAAAAATCGTCGCCAGTTACAGAAGCAGTTCCAGCCACAATCATTTGTAGGGTTTCTTCAGCGCGTTGCTTTTCTGCTACTTGCTTTTCTAATTCCTGGTTGATGGCTTCTAGTTGTTGCGGTGTTCGCAATGACAAAAATTGCGGTAGCAGTTCTACCAGTTGTAGAGCTGTGTAGCAAGAAACTAGGGCAGTCAAGGCGCGTTCAATGCCAGAAATCCAGTAATCTGGATGCCACAATGTCCAAATGTCGAGGATATGCCCTGTCCCGCAAAGGATAATAAAAGCACCAAATAAAACAAAAACTTTGGAGAAGGGGATATCACTACGCTTACTGACAAAATGGATTAGCATTGCAGGGATGGAAAAATAGGCGATCGCAATTAAGGCATCACTAATTAAATGCAATCCCACTAAGGGCGTTTGCCAGAGATAACAATGTCCGTGAGGTATATAGTAATTAGACGCTAGTATATTTTGAAAAACAGTCAATATTGATTTCATAGTTTAACCTGGCTATCCTCAACTTGATAGCTATAAGTATTAAAAGCATTCAGGGAAGGTAGGATCAATACTGCTCGGTGAAAAACTTTATAATTTCAAATTAGTTGAGGCAAAGGATAAAGGTTTTTTATTTCCCCTATATCAGGTGATTGATCTATATACAGCAGGGAACAGGTTTAAAAGTCTCTTAGCATCAGGCTTGCTTCTTAAATTTTGTACCTCCTGCAACCTGAAACCTGCTGTTAAATAAACGTCCATGCTTTTTGGAACTATTAATCTGCTTCTGTTTCACTGCTAGGCAAAAGTAGGCGGATGGCTAACACAGCAAATCCCACGGCAGCGATCGCTTTTAAGATGCGAGTAGGAAATAATTCCGCTACTGCTCCCCCTGCTAATGCTCCTAACAAACTCGTTAATACTAACGCTCCTGCTGTACCAAAAAACACAGCGCGCCGAGATTGACCCTGACCAGAAAGCGCGATCGCCGCTAATTGGCTTTTATCACCTAACTCGGAAAGAAATACGGTAACAAAGCTCAACCCTAAAAGATTCCAGTCCATAATTTTCTCTATAGCAACTGACTACTAACCAATCAATACATCCCAAAACAGCATTACAGAAATTAACAGCAACATGACCCCTGCTGATTTTTCTACAGTTTTAGGACTAAGTTTACTCGCTATAAAACCACCAAGCAACACACCTAATAAACTGGTAGTGACTAATGCCGTTCCCGAACCCAGGAAAACTACCCAAGGTGCATGAGATTCCGCACTCATTAACAACGTGGATAGTTGAGTTTTATCACCAATTTCCGCCAGAAAGATCGTAACAAAGGTAGTCCCAAGCACCATCAATGCTGATTCCCGTTTTTTGTGGTGAGAATGATCTGTATTTTCCTTTGCTGGTAACTGGCTTAGAGTTTCAGGAATGCTTACAGGTAGAGAGTCAAGTTTCACAGGTGTTAGTCCTGGCACTAAGTTGTTTTCATATTTTTCTCATTTTCTCAGATTGTTGTTATAAATTGCAACTCAAACAAGAAAAAAGTTAAAATTAATCAAATTAAACACCAAATTAAATCCCAACAGCTTGATTAAAGCGGATAATTTCCAAGCTGCGATCGCCGTAAACACACTCTATTTGTTGACGACAGCAGTCAATCGCAAAATCGTTTAATTCCTCCGGTTCAATCCCATACATATCTTGAAACGTCTCTGCTTCCACCCGACAGAAACGCGGACGATTAGCATAGATAGTACATTCTTTTGTTTGGTGGTCAAAATTAACACACCATCCGTCCTCACCTACCATACTCAGGTAAAGTCCCAATTCCTCTGGTGAAAGATACTCTTCCAAGTCTGGACGATCAGTAGGATCAAGATGACAGCAAGCTCCACACTGCTTTATACATTGCCAAGTAGCCATAATTTACATCGGGGAATAGGGGACTGGGACTGGGGACTCTTTTCTGGGGACTGGGTAAAAGGCAAGAGCTGATCCTGCCCATCTCACTTAGTTTTACATTTTTATGTATTTTTCTATAATTTTGTTAAGTAACTTAAAACTCGTTGCCCCTATCCAGATATGATCTATGGCGGGCTTTGCATTTGAGTTATTGAATTTTTTAAAACCTTTTGGAGGAAAAATGGAAGCTTTAGCCAATATTAATTGGGAAGTTGTGTTTCAATTAACCTGTGTAGCATTGATTGTTCTTGCAGGACCTGCAGTAATCTTTGTCCTCGCGTTTCGTAACGGCAACTTATAAGTTGGGTAATGGTTAATGGGTAATGGGTAACTGTTTTGACAAATTATCAATTACCCATTTGTGTGTGTGACAGGTTAAAGTATTCTTGCTACTTTTCCCCTTACCGTTCCAGTAAACCTATACAAATCTACTAGTTGTTCAGTTTTCATTGCGAACTACTCAGTTTGAGTAGACTGAAAGGCAGACGCTTGATCAATCAAGACTTTTACGGCACTGCCTCTATCTCCTAATTAAATCTATATTTAATATTGGAGATTACTTTTTTGTTTTTTGTATCTTATTCATTCCACCAAAATGGTGCTGTGATTGTTCGTAATCAACGTTATACAGACTTACTCACTACTATTTCAAGAAGGCTGTACTAGATACATTTTAACAACTGTGTAGAGATTTTGGTAGATTTACCAGCAACTGTTTTCAACCCCATCTTTTTCTGCATCTCGCTGTTTAAACTCATCCAATAAGCTAAAAAATATTCAAATCCAGCTTTTTCATCTTGATAATGCAAATTATTTTTGCTCAAGAAGTCACACTTGTGATTTTTAACTAAATGAAAGTTCATATCCCCGAATTATTCTAAAATTCGGGGATATTGTGATCGCTAATTAATTAAACAAGAAATTAGCACCAAACAAGTTGACATTCACATCATCACTACTAAGCTCAGTTGTACCTGATAAAGTAGCTAATAACGTACCTGTTCCAAAACCTGTATTATTAGCAATACCATCGCCGACTCGCAGTTGTGTACTTGTACCTGATGTAAACACATCAATATTAATGATACCTTCCACAGTAATAGAATCAAAATCCAGTTGATAATCGGTAATGGTGTTTGCACTACCAGGAATTTCTCCTGTAGTGATCCAGAATTTGTCCGCACCAGCACCACCGGCTATCAGGTTTTCACCACCAGATTGAACGAAGAAAGTGTCATCACCATCACCACCCAAGGCGCGATCACCATAACCCAGGTAAAAAATATCATTACCGGCCCCACCAGACATCCGGTTTTCACCTTGACCATCGGTAGCGTCAAAGACATCATTTCCTGAACCACCAAAGGAACGATCACCTTGACTAACGTAAATCTTATCATTTCCCGAACCCAGAGAAACACGGCTGTTCTCAGGTTGACCGCTGAAAGCCAAATCAACCTCATCATCACCAGCACCTGTAAAGAGGATTTGATTTGGTGCAGAGATAATGAGATCATCACCGTTTGAACCAAATGCAATAGTGGGACTGGGAGGTTGAATGCTCGACAGTATCAGAGTATAATCGCCATCACTTCCAGCCGCAGCACCACTACCAGTAATTGGGTCATAGTTACTAGCATCAGGACTATAACCATTTACCCCAATATAATACTCGTTGCCATTCGTAACTTGTACTTCTAAATAACTGTCCAGAGTTTCATCATTCTTATCGTCATTGGAGGC